>CAWVUN010000041.1:0-8988 GCA_963932495.1 uncultured bacterium | reverse complement strand
GAAAAATATTTCGAGTGGCGCAAAAAGGTGAGATAGAAGAAGCTCTCAGTCAATTAGAAGTATCTCCTTCGCTGTTTTATAGCCGCGAAGTGACTCAGAAAGTGGGGGAAATTCTGAATGCCGAAGCAATTATTAACGGAAAAATAACGGACCTGGGTACCAATTTAGACATTCAACTGGTTTTGGTTGATATTGTAACTGGGGAAGTGATAGCATCCGCATCAGAAGATCTCAATCGAACAAAGTTTGCGGTCGAAATGTTAAGGCATTTTTAATTTTATTAAACCTCTGAGAATTACCTTGGGAAATTTGAATGTTTTAAAGTTTTTTTGTTTTTAAATAAAAAACAAAGATAGTTTCGACTGGTTGTATGAAATTTTTTCGCTTGCGAAACCATATACAAATTTTTCCAATATCAATTCAAAGATGTTTAGCTCACCTTTAATCTGTTTTTTGAATTTTAGTTGGGGTCCTTGATGGATCTAAAACTTGAAGGTAAAAAGGTTGTTATTACTGGGGCGGGTGATGGAATTGGTAAAGAACTCGCGATCAGATTTGCAGAAGAAGGAGCGCGTGTTTCAGTTTGCGCCCGAAATAAAGACAAACTTAATGATCTGGAGAGTGTTATTTCTGGCGATGGTCATGTTTTTGTCTCTTGTGATTTAACTTCCAAAAGTGATCTAACAGACTTTTATGAATCGACGCTAAGCACTTTCGGCGGTTTAGATGTATTGATAAATAATGTTGGAGGCATATTAAAGTTAGTTGGGTTTCACGATCTAGAGGATGAAGATTGGCAGAAGTCTTTTGATCTCAATTTAATACCAGCCATTCGTCTGACTCGTCTTTTTTACTCAAGCCTTAAAGCTTCAAACGCCCCTAGTATTGTAAATATTTCTTCTATTGCTGCTATTAAACCTACAGAAGTATTTCCGCACTATTCTGCGATGAAAGCTGCTTTTTCTAATTTTACTTGTTCTATTGCTCAAACATTTTCAGTAGATAAAATTAGGGTCAATGCTGTCTCTCCTGGACCTGTTTGGAGTGGCTCTTGGGAAAATGAAGCCGAAATGATAGCCAAAGAAAGTGGAAAAAGTATTTCCGATATAAAGGGAGAAATTAAAAATGAAACCGCGCAAACTGTTTTATTAAAACGTATGGGAAAGCCCGAAGATGTCGCTGGTTTAGTTTTATTTTTAGCTTCAGATTTGGCAGGTTGGATTACGGCAACGAATTTTACTGTTGATGGCGGTATTTTGATGGATACTATTTGACAATATTTTATTATTTTTCACTAGGTTTGATTGAAACATTTTATGCTTCAGATAACGGAAATCTTTAAAAGCATTCAAGGAGAATCTTCATATTCAGGGTTGCCCTGTATATTTGTTCGATTGACTGGCTGTAATTTGCGCTGCGATTACTGTGATACTGAGTACGCGTTTTATGGCGGAAAAAAAATGACAGTGGGCGAAACGATTTCTGAGATTGATCGGTTTGGCTTGAAGTTAGTAGAAGTTACAGGAGGAGAACCTCTTTTGCAGGTAGAGTCTTACGATTTGATGAAACGGTTATTGAGTTTGAACTATCAAGTCATGCTAGAGACAAGTGGATCTATTTCAATACAAGACGTGCCTGAGGAAGTAATAAAGATACTCGACCTTAAATGTCCGGATAGCGGAGAAGTAGAAAAAAACGATTTTACGAATATTGACCGCTTAGTTTCACACGACGAAGTTAAATTTGTTATAGGAAGCCGAAAAGATTATGAATGGAGCCGAGCCGTTTTGTTGGACTATAAGTTAAGAGAAAAAGTAAATGTTTTGTTTTCCCCAGTGTTTGATGTTTTAGATTTGCACTTGTTAGCAGAATGGATATTGGAGGATAACATACACGTTCGCCTACAAACCCAATTGCATAAGCATATTTGGAATAAGAACGCTACTGGCGTTTAGTTCTCCTCGCATTATGATTCTCCCCAAGCAAGTTAAAGCTTTGCAATCCTCTTTAGTGAAATGGTATGACCGAGAAAAAAGGGAAATGCCATGGCGCAATACTAGCGATCCATATTTAATATGGGTTTCCGAGGTTATGCTTCAACAAACCCAAGTTACAACAGTAATTCCTTATTTTGAGCGTTGGGTATTGAAGTTTCCAACAATCGAGTCACTCGCCAAAGCCCCAGAATCCAAAGTTCTAAAGTTATGGGAAGGGTTAGGATATTATTCTCGAGCTAGAAACTTACAAAAAGCTGCGCAAAAAGTTGTCGCTCAGTATGAATCTCAAGTACCTAGCAAGCTGGAAGAGATTATGAGTCTTCCGGGAGTTGGCCGATATACAGCCGGAGCAGTATTAAGTATCGCGTATGAGAAAAAAGTTCCAATTCTAGATGGTAACGTAAAACGAATACTTTCACGTTTACTTGGGTTAAACGAAAATGGAGCTTCAGCTTCTTCTCAAAAACTACTTTGGCAAGCAGCCGAAGATATTCTCCCAAATGAAAGAATAGGGGATTTCAATCAAGCTATGATGGAGCTTGGAGCTACGATTTGTCTTCCTTCAAAGCCTGGTTGTTTATTTTGTCCTTTAGATAATCACTGTTATGCAAAATTAAAAGCAGAGCAACACCTTTATCCTCCTGCAAAGCCTAAAGCGCAATCTAAGAAAATAGAAGTGAGCGCCGGGGTAATATGGCGAGGTGGAAAAGTTTATATTCAACAAAGGTTAGAAGAAGGGTTAATGGCAGGATTGTGGGAGTTTCCTGGAGGAAAGATCGAAGCAGGTGAAACTCCTGAAGAATGTTTAATTCGAGAAATCATAGAAGAATTAGGAGTCAAAGTTGAAATTAGATCAAAGCTCATGATAGTTAAACACTCCTATACTCAGTTTCGCGTTACCCTTCACGTGTACCAGTGTAGATTGCCAAAAGGGAAGATTAGAGCTGTTAGTTGTCAAGATTGGAAATGGGTCGAGCCTTCTTTATTATCTCAATTTCCTTTCCCAGCGGCAAATAAACGTATTGCGGATTCTCTTTCCGTCAAATGATTTGCCACATCGTTACTTTGAAAAAGACGAAAATAAACTTAGCTCTACCGACTATAATGAAAAAAGTAAAAAATGAAGTATGGAAAAGATGTATTTAAATGAAATTTGAATGCATCAAAATCTTCTTTTTATCCTCTCTACAGTTTTTACTCTTTAGGTTAATTTTTATTTGCTTAGTTGATTTTAATTTAATTAGGTAAAAAATATTTTAAGTTGCTTTTTTATATTTAAGTATTTGTTTTTATTTTATTTATGGTTATTTTATTTTGGCGAAAATTGAAATTAGGGTGAGAAATTGATATTTTTTGAGTTAATTTTTATTAAATATAATTCAAGAATTTTGAAAAAAAACCGAATAATAGTTTGTTCTTTATGTTTAAATTATATTAAATTTAAATACATTTAGTGTTTTTTAAGAGAGATTTTGTTGACAATGCATGCTTTTTTCGATAGCATATCTCTATTCCAAAAATTCAAAGTAATAAGAATACAGCCTATTTGTACACATCCTTATAGGGGGGACCGAAACTGTGGCTATAAACAGCGTTAAAAAAATTAGAGAATCCAAAATGATGAGTAAGGCAGAATTGGCAAGGAAAGCCAATGTTACTGTCCAGACCATTGACCGGATTGAAAAAGGTAATGATTGTCGATTAGATACCAAGAGAAAAATCATTACTGCTTTAGGTTATAAATTAACAGAAAGAACCAAAATTTTTGTTGAAGAGGGTGATGAAGATTAGTTGGGTGAGAATGCTTCAAAAAAGAATAAATAAGCTTTGAACCCATTAGCTCTTCTTTTAAAGAGGAAGTTTCCACCACTAAATCTCAAGGTAGGGTCTCTTTTTTCTAAGTGTTTATTCTTGGTCTTGTTTTAAAACGTAATACTTTGATGGAAAAGATAAGAAATTGTAAAAAATTCCCATCAGATAAGAAAAGGCAAATTTTTCAGTGATTTAATAACATTACGGTGTATAGTTATAACCGTTAAAAGCAACCTAGGTTTCATCCCGACTGGAACAAGTTGAATTTTTCCTGCCCACCTGAGTTTTTCAGGAGAAATTTGGTTTTAGTTTGTTAAGGGACACAATTTTTCGATGTTTCTTTCATCCAAATTACCTTTAGTTGCTGTTGATATAGGTTCCCATTCCATTAAGCTTGCCCAAATACGATATGCCTTCGACCGTTATGAACTAGTCAGTTTTGGGATCATGCCTTTAGAACCTGAAGTTATTGTTGATGGTACTATTAAGGATATTGATAGACTTACGGAAACACTGTTGAGTCTTGTGAAGGCTGAAGGTGTTAAGTCCCGTTATGCCATTTCTTCAGTCTCAGGTGAAGCGGTGATTATTAAAAAAATCAAAATGCCCGCAATGTCTCGAGAAGAACTTTCTGAAAAAATTCAGGAAGAAGCGGAAAAACACATACCATTTGATATAGACGATGTGACGATGGATTTTCAAATTCTGCGTCAACCAGGACAAACCCCAGGAGCTGCAGAGGATCCTACTTTAGCTGATAAAATGGAGGTTTTATTAGTCGCCGTGCAAAAGGAAATTATTGATGGACGAATGGAAATATTAGAAGGGGCTGGTTTGAAGCCAGTAATCATTGATTTAGATGTTTTTGCTATGATGAATGCCGTAAACATGGTCGAAAACCTGGAACAGCTTGGTTGTGTCGCACTAGTCGATCTTGGCTCTTGTTTTACAAATATTAATATTGTCAATCGTGGTTTTACTCATTTCACTCTCGACTTTCGGTTTGGAGGCTTTCAATGTTCAGGAAAGCTTCAATCTGAATTTAAAATTTCTCCTCAAGAGGCAGAGGATTTAAAGCAAGGGAAAATTCCAGAGGCGATCGATGAAGAGGCAGTAAAGAGAATTATTGTGGAATCTTTTGACCCTATTATAGGGGAAGTTAAAAGCTCAATTGAATCATTTGAAAGTACAGAAAATTGTTCCGTGGGCCAAGTGTTTCTAGCTGGAGGAGGAGCCTTACTGAATGGTATAGATCTTCTTTTCACTGATAAATTGGGTCTTACTACCGAAATTTTTAATCCATTCCAGACTGTAAAAGTTGATCTCAAGAAGTTTGACGCCGAATGTGTCGCTGAACTAGCTCCCTTAACAGCGGTAGCCTTAGGATTGGCTGCTAGAAGGTTCGATTACAGATGATTCGGATTAACCTTCTGGATTATAGGCAGGAGTTAGAAAGAATCGCTGTTCAAAAAAAGCAGCAGCATGCTTAGGTGTTGTTTTCGTTTTTTTAGCGATTATTTTAGTTTGGATTCAAAAACAAGTCGTAGAATTATTCACCGAGGTTGTTAGGATCAGTTCCGCAGATATATCGACATTGACACAAAGTCTTGATGGTTTTCGCACCGAGCGAGGACGAATTATCACTGACGCTAGAACGAATACATTAGTTATGACAGATATTCGCACGAGTTTAAATGAAATGATAAATCTAATAAATACTCTGGATATTATGCCTCCTCAGGTCATGATTGACGCCCGTATTGTAGAATTAAACAAGAATGCCACTAGGGATTTTGGGGGTCAGTGGGGCAGTACTATTTCAAGAATTAAGGATAAGGAATTTCCAAATGAAATTACCGTTGGACCCAGTTCATTAACTACTCCGAGTTTTATTGTTGATTTACCAGTAACAAGCGCAGCTGCTGGAGGGTTTGGGCTAACGTTTGGGGGTTTAGCGGGAGATACCCGTTTGGATATTCAATTATCTGCTTTGAAATCTCAAGGTGGAGGTAAAGTCATTTCAAATCCTAAAGTAACTTCACTGGATAATTGCGAAGCGAAAATTGAGAGTGATCGAAGTATTCCATATCAAACGGTTTCTCAAGATGGAACCTCTGTTCAATTTGTCGATGCTTCGTTGAGTTTAAAGGTAATGCCTCATGTTACCGCCGATGGTAATATCTATATGAAGATTTTGGCTCAAAAAAATGCTGCAGACTTTGGGAATAGTGTGAACGGGGTAACGTCAATTACTAAGAAAGAGGCTTCAACAGAAGTTCTAGTAAAAAATGGATACACAACAGTCTTAGGAGGTTTTTATGAGAGTACAGTTAATGAAAATCGTACCCAAGTTCCAAGTCTAGGAGATATTCCCTTTTTTGGCAATTTATTTCAAAAAAAATTGGATACAGATTTGATAGAAGAGCTTTTGATTTTTATTACACCTGTAGTTGTGCAGAATTTTGAGGCTGCAAACGAATGAAGCAATTAAGGGTCAATTTAGGCGATAGAAGTTACGATATCCTTATTGGGACGGGTATTTTGGATCAAGTAGGATCGATAGTCGCAAAAGTTTCGACCAGTCTTAGAGCAATTATTATAACCAATCCTTTGATTGATGTTTTGTACGGAGAGAAAACAAGACAAAGTTTAGTTAATGCTGGTTTTCGAGTAGATACTATCCAGATTCCGGAAGGTGAAGAGCATAAGTCTTTGACTTTTGCCGATAAAGCATATAATGATTTAATGGAATTTAATTGCGATCGCAGCACAGTGTTAGTGGCTTTAGGTGGTGGAGTCATCGGAGATTTAACGGGTTTTGTTGCCGCAACTTATATGCGCGGTATCCCTTTTGTGCAAATTCCAACAACCCTCTTAGCTCAAGTCGATAGTAGCGTTGGTGGAAAAACTGCTGTCAATCATCCAAAAGGGAAAAATATGATTGGGGCTTTTTATCAACCTAAAGTTGTTGCGATCGATTTAGATACTTTATCTACTTTACCAACTGATGAATTTCGATCTGGTTTGGCCGAAGTTGTAAAATATGGTGTTATCGCCGACCCTGATTTATTTGATTATTTAGATGAACATGCAGAAGAAATTTTGAAATTAGATTCTGGTTGTTTAAGCAAAATAATTGAAACATCATGTGCAATTAAAGCAGAAGTTGTTGAAAGCGATGAAAAAGAAAGTCGACGGCGCATGATCTTAAACTTTGGACACACGTTTGGGCATGCAATAGAATCTCTAACAAAATATATTCAATATAAACACGGAGAAGCTGTGGCAATTGGGATGGTATTTGCCTCGATGCTTTCTCATGAAATGGGGAAATGTACCTCATCTGTTGGAGAAAGGGTCGAAGGATTATTAAAAAAATTCCATTTACCTATAAAGTCGCCTAAACTTCATTCAAGCGTTATTATTGAGTCGATGTTTCATGATAAAAAAAATACAGCAAAGAAAATTAAGTTTATCCTTGCGAAGAAAGTTGGGGAAGTTGAGATTATAGATGAAGTTCCAGAAGCGGTTTTAAAAAAGGCTCTTGATAATTTTATGTAAATAGTTGAAAATAATTTGCCAATCTAATTTTAAACTTGACGAAATGTAAGCTGGTTTCCATAATACGGAAAGCTGAATTACTCAGATGGTTATTTGTTCTAACTTTTGCTGCCTTAGCTAGGTTTTATTACGGTTGTGGCTCAGTAAGTAATGGAAGCTCGGGAGGCGATGGGAGTGTTTCTACTACTTTAGGAGGAACGACCGTTGCAGGCTCTAATAGAACTTTAAACCTTATTAGCAATCGCATACTATTAAAGTTGGAGATCAAGCATTAGTAACTGTTAGGGTGAGCTGCTCTTTTTCAGCTAGTGCAGATTGTATTATAAATACTGCTAGGTATTTAGTGTTTGCAGCCCTTCCAACTCAATTTCAAACTTTTGATAGCATTACTCGGTCAGATTTAAATATTATCGCTAATTATGCAACTTCTGCAGGATCGACACTTTGACAATCCACAGATACTTTCACCCTTGCAGCTGGAACCCGTGCCGATTTAACAGCATCTCCACCCACTTCAGTTGTTCCTGGGGCTACTGCTAGTGTAATTAATTTACTGTAACTTTAACCGGCGTAAGTCCTGGTTCTTCGGTTTTTACAGCCCAATCCCTTGATATGATTGTGTCTTTAGTGATCGATGTTTTGGCAAATACGACTTCTCCAATTACGGGAAATTAAAACGTATCGATTTTTTTGATTGAAGCAGCTTTTATATACTCCTTCCTCAAAGGCGCGTTCTATGCGCTACAAATACATACTTTCTGCAACCGTTTTATTAATCCCTTGGGTTTTTTCTTTCCCTCCTGAAGGCGATTGGGTTCGTGAAATCAAAGAGAGGGCTCTTCTTTCGTTTTTAGCTTTACTACCCGCTTATTTTATTTGGTTTCATAATAAGTGCTTAGCCAGTCTTTTGGTTTATCTAAACCTATTTACTATGTTTCGGGATAATGAGGTTTCTTTTCCCGCATTCATCATTATATTGGCATATTCCTGCTTTTATTTAATGCTTCAACGTCTTAAAGACGATTTCTTATGGCTTAAAAAAGCGATAGCTGTTTCTTTTGGGCTTGTGTTTTTTTATGGTGTGCTTCAACTTTTTCACTTTCATCCTATTTTATCATTCGCAAATTCTCTTATCCAATGGGAAGGAGAAATTTATGCCAAAAAAATGACCGAACGCTTGTCTAAGGAAGATAATTTAAAAGAAGGGAGAATTGAAGTAATGGGAAAGGAATACCTAAAGGCCATCGTTTACAAACGATCAGGAAACTTGATGATAACTAATTTGGAATGGATAATGCCTAAAAAGGGTAAACAATTACTTCGAGTTAATGGCATGTTTGGAAATCCCAATGATTGGCTTGGGTATATTTTAGTGACTTTTCCATTCTTATTTTATTTTATAAGGTCGAAACACGTTCCTTGGTTATTAGCGATCTTTATTTTTATGGTTTCTGCAGTTTTAGTTTTGAAATATAACCCACCCAAAGAATATCGAAATTTAGCGGCGGGTTTTGGACCCTCTGTTAGTATTCGCCTACAAATTTATGGAGAAGTATTGGACCAATATAAAGAGAGGTGGTTGTTAGGTCATGGTCTTGGAACTTTTAAAATAAAATTC
>CAWVUN010000040.1:0-9036 GCA_963932495.1 uncultured bacterium | reverse complement strand
CAATTCTCCGTTTATTATTAGGTTAGAAGGTTGGGATTCTATCGATGATTCAGAGGAACTTCGAGGGGAATTGGTTTTAGCCCCTCGTAATGAGTTTGAAAGTTTGCCCGAAGGTCAGTTTTACTGGTTTGAGATAGAAGGGTTAGAGGTTTACGACGTTGATGGGGTTTACCATGGCCGAGTAGAGGAGGTTATGGAAACAGGTAGTAACGACGTTTATGTGGTTAAGAATGGTGATAAGGAATTACTATTGCCTGCAATCGATTGGGTGGTCAAAAAGGTTGATTTAGAAAGTAATCGCTTAACCTTTCAGTTTGTCGAAGGCTTGGTTTAGGCAATGCGGTTTGATATATTATCGATCTTTCCAGAGATGTTTGACTCTGTTTTCCGGGAAAGCGTTATTGGAAGGGCCAGGGCGAAAGGATTGATAGAAATTTTTTCGCACAACTTAAGGGATTATAGTCAAAATAAGCATAAAAAAGTTGACGATTACCCCTTTGGTGGAGGAGTGGGAATGGTGATGTCAGTAGAGCCCATTTCTATCGCCCTCGATTCATTAAAAAAAGAAGGCGAGCCGGCATTTACAGTTTTAATGTCTCCTTCAGGGAAGCGGTTAGACCAAAAAAAAGCTAGAGAACTTTCTGAAAAAAAAAGAATAATTGTGATTTGCGGTAGATACGAGGGAGTCGACGAAAGAGTTGCGCTTCATTACGTAGATGAAGAAATTTCAATTGGAGACTATATTTTATCAGGCGGAGAAATACCCGCTATGGCTTTGGTTGATGCTGTTTCTAGATTAATTCCCGGGACTTTGGGCGACCCTAGATCTTCGGAAGAAGAATCTTTTGAGCAAGAATTATTGGAATATGGACAATATACTCGACCGCGAGAGTTTCAAGGGCACAAAGCTCCTGATGTTTTATTTTCTGGAAATCATAGGGAAATTCGAGAATGGCAGAAGCGAAACGCTTTAGAAAAAACAGCGCGTCAACGTCCTGATCTTTTAGAAAATATAGAAACGAAAAAGGTAGAAAATTAGGTTAGTGCTTAGATTAAAGGAATTTTTTACAACCGTTGGAAAAAATCGTTAAACATTAAGGTAGAGGAGGTTTTCAAAAAAAACGATAACTCCAAGGCATTAATTGCTCGCTTTAATAATTATAATTTATTGAATTAAGGGTAATCTAGGTTAATAGTTTTGGCTAACGTTCATTTAGCTCTGGTTCATTACCCTGTATACAATAAAAAAGGGGAAGAAGTCGTTTCATCTGTGACTACTTTAGACGTTCACGATATTTCCCGCGCTTGCACGACTTTTCAGGTTGCAAATTTTTTTATAGTGACACCTCTAAAGTCCCAGCAAGAGCTAGTGAACCGGATGGTTGAGCATTGGCAAACCGGCTATGGTGCTGAATATAACCCGACGCGTACAGAGGCACTATTAAAAACTGTGGTCAAGCGATCGTTAGAGGATGTTATAGACTCGATTGAACATGATTTTGGAAAAAAACCAAAAACAGTGGTGACGGGTGCTAAGAGAGCGGAGAAAAGTCTCAGTTTTGAAGAAATGAAGAAAGAGTTAACGGGTCCTGGCGATATCCTACTAATATTTGGGACGGGTTGGGGATTAGTTAAACATTTGATGCAAAAGGCTGATTGTATTCTAGAGCCTATTGAGGGGCGAGGTGAATATAATCATTTGCCAGTTCGCGCTGCAATTGCTATTATTCTAGATCGTCTTTTATCTGAAAAATAAAGAGTTGCTCTAAGAATTAAGAAAATTTAAGATGTTGGTTTCTGAGCCGATCGTTTTTATAAGCGTGAGACTTGCTGTATGAAAATATTTAAAATTATTTTCTAGCGAAACTTCAACCAGCAAAAGACTTATTTCATAAATAGATTTCTGATATAGCTATTTTCAAAAAATATAGAATAAGGAGTGGTAGTCAATGAATTTGATCGACGCTGTTGAAGCGGAACAATTAAAAGAAAGTCCTCCAGAAGTTCATATTGGAGATACAGTTAAAGTCCATATGCGGATTGTCGAAGGCGAGAAAGAAAGAATTCAAGTCATTGAAGGTGTTGCAATTCGTATGCATGGCGGCGGAATTCGAAAAACTCTTACGGTTAGGAAAGTTTCTTTTGGAATTGGCGTTGAGCGAATTTTCCCAATCCATTCGCCTCGCGTTGAAAAAATTGATATAGTTAAGCGTGCAAAAGTCCGAAGGGCAAAGTTATATTTCTTAAGAGAGCTACGTGGCAAGGCTGCTCGTTTGAAAGAATTGAGAAGGCCTGGCACGGGTAAAAAGAAAGCAACAACTAAGACTAAGGCCAAATCAAAAGCTTAGGCTAAAACAGCTTAATAATTACTTTGAGTTTATGTTTGAAGATGAGTGAATCTGGATTTTATTTTTGTCGAGAACTAACCGGGAAAGAAATAAGAGGTAAGGTAAAGATTAATTTTTTAATTTTTATTTCGGTTTTTTTCTGTTTGTTCTTCGTAGGGCCATCATATGGGAGTGCTAGTCATGTTGGCTATAGCCATCAATCCCATGTGTCTCCGTTTGATAAGTCTTCTCATAAGAAAAATCTTCGTTGTCTTCTAAGTAAGAGACATCATTTAGTTCATTGCTTGCTAAAAAAAATATCTAGCGATAGGACGTTTTTTTTGCAAGCTCCTTGTGGAGGATTACCTTCTTCTCAAATGCCACAAGGCCTAAGTTTTCAAAAAAAGTTCCCACCTGCTTTTAATGATTGCTTAAATTTACCCCAACTTTTTGAAGTCTCTAAAAGGCTCATTCCTAATTTTAAAGGGCATATTCCCTTTTTCGGTTCTCCACCGATTCCTCCTCCCCGTTTCGTTTAAAAAATCCTAAGAAAAATATTATTAGGCCAAAATATTATGGTCCTAACGTATATCTATAATTTTTACAAATAATATCAGTTCGTTTAGAGCGCGTTTAGTGCTCCTCGTTTGCTATTCAATTGTATGTTGTATAAGGAGTTTTTTTCATGAAACGTTTTTTAACAGTTTTCTTTTTAGTCTTAAACTTAGCAATTTGGTTTGTTAAGACACCAGTCGAAGCCTATGTAGGATTATGCTGCGCTCACTGTGGCGGGAATATGCCCATGAATATTCCCGGTGGCGGTATTCCTGAAACCCATGAATTTCGCTTAAAACTTGGGCAAAATTACATGAGGATGGGTCCGTTTCGAAGTGGAACGCAAGATGTGAGCACTACTTCATTATTAGGAAACCCCACTCAAGATGGAAAATTTGTAGTAGCGCCATCTGAAATGCGCATGTGGATGACTATGGCTAGCGTTGCCTATTCTTTTACTGATAAATTTGCTCTTATGGCAATGACCGGTTATAGATATAGTGAGATGGATATGAAGTTTAACGCTAAAGCTAGTACTGCCGCAACCTCAAGCGGGTTTACTATGAAGTCCGACGGCATGACTGATATCAAAGTAATGGGAAAATATCGTTTGTATGCGAATGACGAATTGGCTCCTACGAATCAAATATCCACAATTATCGGATTATCTTTTCCCACGGGGGAGGTAGATTCCCGGTTTAGAAATAATCCTATTCCAGGCATTAACGATACTTTGCAGCCATTCCGTATGCAGCAAGGTAGCGGGACCTTTGATCCTATTTTTGGATTAACATACCAAACAGCTTTTGATCCTTATTGGATGGGGGTAAACGCAGTTTACACAGGGCGTTGGATGGACAACGAGCAAGGTTATCACCAAGGTCAAGAGGTAAAAGTAGATGCTTATGCGATGTATCAATTGCATCCAAAAGCATTATTAGAGATTCAGTTAAATTTTCATCATGAAGGCCAATATAGTAACGAACCGGATGCGCAACGGTTTGAAGGGGATGGTCATGTAGGGTTTAACCCGGCAGCTCCATTTACCAGTCCACTATTTAATCCGGATTTTTACGGTGGAACTAAGTTAAACATTGCGGGAGGCTTCCAGTTTCAGCCTTTTGATTTGCAAATTGTTGAACTGCTTGTTTCTACTCCTATAGTTCAAAACCTCCACGGTCCTCAATTATCGGAGGATTGGAGAATTATGTTTAATTACTATGTTGAGATTCCTACTAAAAAGAGTCGGCGCTATCTTGGTACCAAGGCTCCGAAACAATTGGGATTCTAGTATGAAAGCTAGTTTAGGAAAAAGACTGAGCATGAAAAAAACGATCCTAGGCGGCCTTATGGTCGCCTTGGTTTCATTTTCTTGTGCAGGGATGCAGATTCCTGATTCTAAGTCGCAAGAAGCTCGTCTTTTTTCAAAAAAATGTTCGCTTTGCCATGGGTTGCCACATCCCTCTAGGCATTCACGCCGAGAATGGAACCATTATTTGAATTTGATGAAAGGCAACATGGATAAAAAGAATATTTCTTACACTGAGAGCGAAATCAACACGATTCGGTCTTATTTACATCGCTACGCAAAAGGGACGAGGTTATGAAAAATCGTTTGTTATTGAAATTTAGCATTGTCTTAATATTGGTTTGCTCTGTATTAACTTCTAATCCAGTTTGGGCGGAACCTGAATTTAGTTCCGATTTTGGGATAGTGAAACCGCGTAGAGTAAAAAAAGCCCCTGATTTTGCTTTAGAAAATTTGGATGGTAAGAAGGTGCGTCTTAGCGATTTCAGAGGTAAACCCGTATTATTGAACTTTTGGGCAACATGGTGTGAAGCTTGTAAAAAAGAATTTCCCGCTATGCAAAGATTGTATTCCCAATTAAAAGATGATGGGTTTGAAATTGTTGCAGTCTCTGTTGATAGAAGAAATCGGGACCGAATTGAAGAGTTTGTAAAGACCTATCAAATCGATTTTCCAATATTATTAGACCCCAACCAACAAGCTCGGAGGGGGTATTATATTATGGGATTGCCCACAAGCTATCTCATCGACAGTCAAGGTTACTTGAGAGGATTTATTTCAGGCGCTAGAGCTTGGGATCATGCCGCTTCAAGAAATGCCCTTTTAAACGTATTTAAAAATGTTCAATTGAGTAAAGTAGATAAACTCTTCCATTAAATAGACAAAACTTACCTCTTATGAAAAGACCCAGACGTTTTATTCAATTCTGGGTCTTTGTGATGTTGTTTTGTTTTAGTTATCCCTATTCAGTTCTTGCTCAAAAGAACGTTGCACAAATCCTCAAAAAGTTAGACGCTACTTATTACTATCCACAAAGAAACGATCTAACAAGTCTAGTCGCAACTGTTGTTTGGGAAAAAGGTTTTTCAGGCAATGACAACTATGCCACAAACCCGACTTTAAAGTTTTCTTGGAATGGAAACTCAGGAAAAAGAACTTTCAATGTTGCGGGTTCTTCTTTAGAGCTTCCTTCAGAAGAGCAGACTAGGTTATTGCAATTTTTTTCAAATTACAAAGAAGCTTTATTGCCCAAAACATTGAATGAAAAGTTTTCGCGCTATTTAGGTAGAGCGTCTCATGGTAATTTTGGAACTCAGATTGTACTAGAAATAAAAGATTTCAAAGATGGGATTTCTAGGTATTCTCTTTTAATAAGCGATAAGCTGCACCATATTTCAAGAATGCTAATTGACAGGATTGAAGCTCCCACTAAGGTCGCGGGAGAATTTAAATATATTCAAAGAGATGGTTATTGGTTGGTCTCAGAAAGTATTGCGCGTTTCAATCTAGGTGGTCAGCCATATGAAGAGAAGACCCTTTATTATTACCGAGAAATAGAAAATATTTGGCTTGTTAATAAAATTGATCAAACTTTAACTAAAGATGATAAAAAGCTTTCTAGATTTATTTTTAGAGTAAAAGATTACTTATTAAATTGGTCCAATAATTAATACCTCCCCACTACTTATACTACCCATTAGATAGCTATTTTGTATATGTCTAGCGAATTTAATCCATTCCATAATTAGATAGACAGCTATGAGTCTATTAAAATCTCTTGTTTTATCATTTAGCAATTAAAAGCAGTTGTATATCAATTTGTCGGTCTAACATATATACCTTAATAGTATAAGTTTGATGATGATAAAGTACGTTCTTTAGGTATTGTCTAAAAGGGAGACAATTATATTTATATGGTTTGACAGTTTAAAAATAAAGACTCAAATCAGTATAGAATTTTCCATAGTGAAAATTATTTTAATTGGATTAGTTTCGTTTTCTATGGTTGAAAGTACAAAAGGAAAAGCTTCTTTCGATAGATTAGTCGAACTGAGGATGCCAATTGCGCAAGCCACTTTAAATAGACTTAATGGTATAAATCATTCTCTAGCGGCATTAAGATATTGGATAATATTAGGTAAAGATAAATTTAAAGAAGAGCGTAATAATTCTTGGGCAAAGGAAATAGAGACAGTGTTAAATTAAATGTTACGGTTATCCAAAAATGGGAGATGGCTTGGAGAAATTTATCAGTAAATTAAAAGTTGGAATGACTAAAATTTCTGATAATGCCGAGCTGTTGGAGGGATCTTCACAAAATATGAGCACGATCAGACAACAATTAGCTTCAAACGCTCACGAAACCTTCAAACAATCGAGCTTAGTTTCTGAAGCCTCCGGTCTGGTTACTACCAGTGTGGAAACAGTTTCTGAAAGCCCTCAGGATATGAGCGCGATTATACGTGAGATTTCTAAAGCCGCAAGCGACGCTGCTCAGGTATTTCAAAGAGCTGTTTCGATTGTTGAATCTACTAACAAAATAGCCTAGAAGTTGGGCGATAGCAGCGGAGAGATTGGACAAGTGATCAAAGTTATTAATTCGATCACTGAGCAAACTAATTTACTCGCTCTAAACTTAACTATTGAAGCCTCAAGAGCTGGCGAAGCCGAAAAAGGATTTGCTGTTGTTGCAAATGAAGTTAAAGATCTAACGAAAGAAACTAGTAAAGCAACTGAAGATATTGCTCAAAGAATTGAGTAGATTCAGACCGACCCAGGTCAAGCCATTGAGGCGATCGATGAAATTACCGAGGTTATAAAACGGATTGACGATATTTCAGAGACCATTGCCAACGCTCTAGAAGAGCAAACGGTTACTACGACTGAAATTGAGCGGAATATTCAGGAAGCGTCCGATAGGACGATACAAATAACGAGAATATTTCAGGAGTGGCGCAGGAAGCGGAGGATACATCTGCTAGGGTTACAGAAACCAGTGATGCTTCGACTTCACTCGCTCAAATGGTTTGTGAGCTTAAAGATATTGTTGGAGCTTATAAGTTGGGTAACGGCAAATTAGCATTTCAATATTATGACCGTGTTTTAAACTTTCGCTATTGTTGTCCTTTCAAAGGACAGTCATAGCGAAAATTTACTTTTTAGATTTAGCGATATTTTGTCATTCTAATTATTTAGAGCGTCGTCTGGGCTCACATTCATATCCCCCATTTTTAAAAGGATCCCATCGTTTTCTAATTCCTGAACTTGGATTCCTTTGCTCATTCTTGAGTTATACATATCCCAAAAGGTTTTTGATTCAATTTTATATTCCCCGCCTTTTTCTTTTAGCAGAACCATTAAAGCGACGATTAGTTTTTCTACTTGATCTTGAGTATCCATCATTGACCGAAAGTTAAGGTTGAGAAATTGAGGCTGTTTAGTTTTTATTTTTAGCCGACCGCTCTTAGCCTTTTATGTGTTTAGTTATGCGATAGGCTTCGCGAGTTCCGCAAGCATATAAATCGGCCCAGTGAGAGCGTTTTTTAGCTTCAGGCTTTATTAAATCCTGCCACTGACAATTTCCTTGAATAAAATCCTTCCAAGAAATTTTAGTAAATTCCGTTTCCAACGACAAAAACCACCTTTCTAAAAGTGCTGATGTTGGAAAGCATGTCAAACTCAATTTTTTCTTGCCAGTATCATGAGATTGCGGGAGCTTGTAGGTTTTTTTCTTAGATTGCGTCAATGCTACTAGGAGTAATGGCATTTCGATAGCGTTTCCAGACTCTAACATCTTTTGAAATTGGACGGCCTCTTTCCCCTGAATTGCTGCGTAGGTAGATGTGAAGGTATCTAGTAAAACGGTTTCTTTAGCAACTTTACATATGAGCTTTAAAAGAGTGTAGGGTTCCTCGACGTAGTATAAAAGGCCAAAACAAAATATCGTATCGAATTGGTTAGGCTCTAAAGATTCTAAATAGCGAAAGACATCTCCTGTTGATAATCGATATTGATCTTCCGGGACATTGTAGTGGCGGAATGTCTTTTTACCTCTAGCGATAGTCTCTTCTTCAGAGTCTATTCCACAAACGAAGTCGGCTCCCATTTTCCAAGCAGCATAGGAAAAGGTACCCATGTGACAACCCAAATCTAATACCCGCTTGCCTTTAATTGAGTCGACGTTGGACCAGAGCAAATTTTGCGTTCGAGCGTTAAGACATTCGTAATGATAAGGAATTGCCCAACGATTTTTTCTTTCGTCCAAGGTAATAAATTGACTGTCTTCTGAAAAAATTAAAGGCATGTTCTTGATATAGATATCCTCATTTAAAAGGGATTGACTTCGAATACAGGATTTTTTTCAGAAAAACTAAATATTTATTCATTTAAAAATATTAAAATTAGATTATAATTCACCTTGACTAAGTGCTGTGTAATTTGCTAATAAATAACTAATTTAATTAGTTTTATGGCTTTTCTGGAAAGGTTTATTAAGTTTAGAAGGAATAGAACTATAAATGAGCTCTTCATGGAAATTATTTGTCATTAAGTAGAGTTCACATCCCTTCCAGAAAAAATTAATGTTTCTCGTGTTTTTATAAAAAAACATAATATATTGATACACTTAATCTCTAAAAACGTCAAATAGCGATTGTTAGACGGCTTGGCCTTCGCAGTTCTTTATTTCGGATTTCCGAGGCACGGGCCACTTTTTATCGAGGTTTAATATGTTACATATCTGTGTCATTGCTCCCGAAGAGGAAGAGCTACTTCAAAAGAACTAAGAATTATCCCATCTCCAAAAGGAATTGGCAGAAAAAGAATTATTGTTAGAAAGTATTATTG
>CAWVUN010000039.1:0-9068 GCA_963932495.1 uncultured bacterium | reverse complement strand
GACGTTTGACTAATACTTGTCGAGATCAAATATCCTATCGATCCCACGATCAAAAAAGCTCCAAGCGTAAACTTTAATTTTTTGGTCGTCATTATTTTTTACTAACCTCTTTATTTCTTGGGTTTAATTTACCCTCTTGTAGTTATTTCTAATTTTACCATTGCTTCTTAAATACTGTCAAAACAAATCAAGCCTGCCTTCTTACACCTAACGAGCAAAAATGATTAATCTCCTTTGTCAACCAACTATCACAAGTCCATAAAATCATAAAAAATAGAGCAGAACACGCCTGATTTTTTTATTGACAGAGTGTCAGATTGTGCTAAGGTATGGATAATAGTGTCGAAAAGTGTCAACTTTTAATATTCAATTCATTTTTTCTACCTGGTCAAGTAATGAACGGCTTTCTAGGGACATATTACGTTAATCTAGACGACAAAGGAAGGGCCAACATTCCGGCCAAGTTCCGTACCGTTTTGGAGCAAAACAGCAGTCCAAATATGGTTGTCTGCGTAATGGACGATTTTTTAATCGTCTTCCCCCAGGAGGAATGGAAAATAAACGAAGAAAAAATGAGCAGTTTATCCGCATTCAACACTGATGATAGAAATCGCTTAAGAGATTTTTATTCAAGGGCAGACGAATGCGAAATGAAGTCTGGAAAAGTTTTAGTCTCGTCAAGGCTCAGAAAAATGGTCGATCTAAGCAAGGAAGTCGTTTTGGTAGGAATGTCTAGAACTTTTGAAATTTGGTCAAAAGATCGCTGGGAAAAGTCTAATCCAAGGTTTGCTGAGAACTAGAAATATATGATCATATTCAAACAATCATCGGCCTTGAAATCAAAAACGAATAAAAGTCTAAAAAACAATATTTTGGAAAATTTGAGACATGTCGAATTATCACCTACCTGTACTCCCCGAAGAAACGCTGGAATACTTGAAGCCTTCTTCGATGAACTTGATAGTAGATGGAACTTTGGGGGACGGGGGGCATGCCGAGCTAATTCTAAAAAATACTCCATCGCATTGCAGGCTTCTTGGAATAGACCGAGATCCAAGTGCTTTGGAGCGAGCAAAGAAACGGTTAGCTCCATATAAAGACAGAATCATACTAGTTCATGGGAATTATAAAGATATTACAGAGATCTTAATGGAAGAGCGAATCGACAAAATAGACGGATTTCTTCTTGATTTAGGAGTGTCTTCTCAACAGCTAGATACCCCTGAGAGAGGTTTTAGCTTAAAGGCAGATGGGCCTCTCGATATGAGAATGAATCCTAGCGACCCTAAAACGGCGGCTGATCTATTAGGGGAAAGCTCAGATAAAGAATTGTATTCCATATTAAGGGAATACGGAGAAGAACGTTTTTCCAAACGGATCGTGCGGGCGATCCGCAAAGCGCAGGCAAACAATCCCTTGAAAACTACTCTCCAACTTGCCCGTATTGTTCGCAATGCGGCGCCTCAAGCGCACCATTTCCGCATTGACCCTGCTACCCGTACTTTCCAAGGCCTGCGCATTGCCGTCAACAACGAATTAGAGCCTCTTAAGCAAACGCTTAAGGATTTCCTGTTCGCTTTAAATAAAACTGGTAGGGCGATTGTGATCTCTTTTCATTCTCTGGAAGATCGAATCGTAAAACATGTCTTTGCAGAAAAAGCAAAGGGTTGCATCTGTCCTCCAAAAATCCCTATGTGTATTTGTGGGATCAAAAGTTCTTTGCAAATTCTAACTAAGAAGCCTGTTCGGGCTTCCTCTTTAGAATTAGAAAAAAATTCTCGAGCCTCCAGCGCAAAATTGAGGGCTGCCGTAAAAATCTATGCCTAATTCCTCTTCTAAAAAATCGGGTTTATTGAGGGGGGTTTCTTTTAAGAAATCGCAGGTCGTTCTTGGGGTTTCTTGTCTTTTTTTGATTGCCGCAATGATTTACGTGTGGACAGGAGTAAAGTTGGTTCGCCTCTCTTACGACTATCAAGAACTACGAACCGAGCATAGCCGGCTTTATAGGGAAAATCGACTGGTAAGGCTGGAGCGGGAAAGCCTACGTTCACTTCCTCGAGTGGAAGCTATCGCAAGAAATGATTTAGGAATGAAAAATGCCCGCCCTCAACAAACAGTCGCTGTTTTTATTAAATAAAAATCATGGCTAAAACCAAAAATCGAAAACCTCTTAGCGAACCAAGCCGTAATTTTAAAAAACGGCTACTCATTGCGGGCGTAATACTGTCTTTATACGGTATTGCGATCTTAGGCAAGCTATTTTATCTTCAGATTCTTCAGCACGATGAGCTTTGGTCTCAGTCCGAAAAACAATACATTCGTAAAGTAAAGACTTCGAGGGAACGCGGAAAAATACTCGACCGTAATTTAGTCGACCTTGCCGCTAATGTTGAGGTTGATTCTGTCTATGTCAACCCTAGGGCAATAGTTGACAAGCATCGTACTGCAAAAATGCTCTCCGAAGTTTTAGATCTCAGCTATCGTAGAACTCTAAAAAGAATTTCATCAAAGAAAAAATTTGTTTGGGTGAAGCGTAAATGTACGTTGCGCGAATCTCAAAGATTGAAAAGCCTGTCTTTACCTGGAGTGGGGTTTAAAACAGAAATACAACGTTTTTATCCAAAGAAAAAACTAGCGGCGGGGACTATAGGATTTGTAGGGATGGATAATCAAGGGCTGTCTGGAGTCGAACATTTTCACGACACCCTTTTAAAAGGATTAGTTTCCTTAAAATCGGAAGGAAAAGACGCACGCGGTAGATATATTCGTGGATCTAAGCCCACAAAATTGCAGCAGGACCGTAGTCCAGATCTGGTCTTAACTTTAGATGAAGTCGTTCAATATCATGTCGAAACCCAACTCGCAAAAGCAGTAAGAAAATATAAAGCAAAAGGCGGTGTGGCCATAGTTATGGTTCCTAATACGGGTGAAGTTTTAGCGATTGCGGGACTTCCAACTTACAACCCTAATAACTATAGCGCTTACGATCCAAGCTCTTGGAAAAACATAGCAATTTCTTCATCGTTTGAGCCTGGTTCGATTTTCAAACCAATTGTTGCGGCAGCAGCTATAGAAACTGAAGCGGCTAGTCCAGAGAAAATATTCTTTTGTGAAAATGGCTCTTACCGTATAGGCAGAACCGAAATTGGAGAAGCAGCAGACCATAAATTCGGTTTGCTGAGCTTGACAAAAATCATTCAAAAATCAAGCAACATTGGCGTCATCAAAATCTCCGACGAACTGGGAGCCTCTCGGTATTACGATTTTATCCGTAAGTTTGGTTTTGGCAAAAAATCGGGTATCGATTTGCCTGGCGAAGCTGCCGGTCAACTAAGAACTTTAGATCAATGGTCCAAGCTTTCTGCCGCTTCGATCTCCTTCGGACAGGAAATAGGAACAACTCCCATTCAATTAGTTTCAGCTATTTCAGCTATCGCTAATGGAGGGAATTTAATGAAGCCCTATATCGCTAAAGCTGTCATGCAAGACGGCAAAATTATCGAAGAGTCAAAACCTCAAATAATCCGACGTGTGATATCCAAAAAAACTAGCCGTCAAATGGTAGAGATTTTGAAAACCGTTGTGCGGAACGGTACCGGTAAAAAAGCTGGGCTTTCTGGATACGAGACCGCAGGTAAAACTGGGACAGCTCAAAAAATAGACCCAAAGACGCAATCATATTCTAAGACAGCATACGTCTCGTCTTTCGTAGGCTTCGCTCCTGCCGATGCTCCTAGCATCGCCATTCTAGTGATGATTGACGAACCTCAAAACACTTTTTGGGGAGGGGAAATCGCGGCACCCGCTTTTAGAGAAATAGCGAGACAAACCTTGCAGTATTTAAACATTCCTTCAAAGGAGGAACGCGTCGTTTACATAGAACACGCGTAATCAAAACCGTGATTCAAATCAATCTAATGTCGCCTCCCAAAAAAAGGCTCAAAAAATTGAATCCAAAATCTTTAAAGACATTGGACCAGATAATTAAAGGGTTCCCTATTCTTGATATTCAGGGCCCCTCAAACCCTATCGTTCAATCAATTTGTTACGACTCTAGAAGAGCAAGCTCTAATACGCTGTTTGTGGCTATTCGTGGCGAAAACACTGATGGAGAAAGGTTTATCGGAGAATCTATCAATAATGGAGCAACGATAATCATAGCAGAAAGCTCCTACTCGCCTAGTCTAGTTCCTGATCTTGAAAATATAACTTATATCCAAGTTCAAAATTGCCGAGAAGCTCTTTCTTACTTGTCTTCTCAGTTTTACGACAAACCTTCTAAAAAGCTCAAACTCTTTGGAGTAACCGGAACTAACGGAAAAACAACAGTCGTATATCTTTTAGAGTCAATTTTTGAAGCTTTAGGAAATTCCGTAGGAGTTATTGGAACAGTTAATTCTCGTTTTTCTGGAAAAGCTCGTTCTTCTTCCATGACCACACCCGAGTCACTCAACTTAAATAGAGTGCTGTCTGAGATGGTTGAAAATGGAATCGATTATTGTTTTCTGGAAGTTTCTTCTCACGCTTTAGCTATGCAACGAGTAGACAATCTTGAATTTGAAACAATACTATTTACAAATTTGACTCGCGACCATTTAGATTTCCATCCAACATTTGAAGATTATAAAGAAACCAAAAAAAGTCTATTCAAAAAGTTTCCTAATGCAAAGGCGGTGGTGAACATTGATGATTTTACCGGTTTGGAAATTGTAAACGAAAATACATCAATAAATTTTTTCAAGACTAGCGTTGAAAACGAAGCTGATATTCGAGCAACAGATATTCGCCTGACTCCTAAAGAAACTCAATGGACGCTTCGAACAACTTTAGGAAACCGAGAAATCCGTTCAAAACTTTTGGGTCTTCACAACGTGTATAACCAGCTCACGGCGGCGGCGGGTGCTTTTACTCAAAAGGTACCTCTTGAAATCATCGTAAAAGGATTAGAAAAAATCTCCAACATACCAGGTCGCTTTGAGTCGATAGATAAAGGACAACCTTTTTCTGTAATCGTAGATTATGCGCATACAGACGACGCTCTGACTAACATTTTAAGAGCTAGTAAAACCGTAACTAAAAGTAAAGTCATTTTAGTATTTGGCTGTGGAGGCGACCGCGATCGAGGTAAACGCCCCAGAATGGGTGAAGTTGCTATTACCGGAGCAGACCAAATCATCGTCACCTCTGATAACCCTAGAACCGAAGATCCAGATAAAATTATCGATGATATTTGCAGAGGGTTTCCCGAAAATGCACAAGAAAATACCGACTACATTCGAATTCCCGATCGGCGAAAAGCAATTGAATACTCTATCAAAATAGCACAACCCGGAGACCTAATCTTAATAGCTGGAAAAGGCCACGAAAACTATCAGGTTTTAAGCACGGAAACTATTCCGTTCGACGATCGAGAAATCGCCTCTTCGGCCTTAGACAAAAGGCTAGAAAATCCATGAACTACTCTGGAAAACAAATCCTGAAAGCAGTCTCTGGCAATTGGGTTTCTGGAGACGAAAACCAAACTTTTAGCGGACTGTCTATTGACTCACGAACAGTAAAGGCGGGGCAATTATTTGTTTGCATTAAAGGCGATCAATATGACGGTCATGATTTTATCTCAAATATTGTGCAAAAAAATGTAGCGGGAATCATTCTAAGCGATAAAGAAAAAATTCCAAGCTCTGACTCGCTTTCATTTTTTATAAAAGTCAAAGATACCTTAAAGGCTTTGCAAGATTTAGCCGCCTTTCACCGTTCTCAATTTGACATATCAATACTAGCTATTACAGGAACAAACGGAAAGTCTACCACTAAAGAAATGACTTCTGCTGTTGCCGAAAGTCAGTTCAAAGTTCTTAAAACTGAAGGAAATAAGAATAATCACATCGGTCTTCCTTTAACGCTATTAAATTTAAATGCAGATCATGAGGTCGCCGTATTAGAAATGGGAATGAGCACTAAAGGCGAAATAAGAAGACTCGCAGAAATAGCGAAGCCCCAGATTGGAATCATCACAAACATTTCCGAAGGTCATCTAGAAAGTTTACCTACGATTAGGGATGTGCAAGAAGCTAAAGGGGAGTTGTTTGAATCCCTTCAAGAAGAAAGCTCTGCAATTATAAATGCAGATGATCCTTTGGTATTAGAACTCTCTCGATCATTGCGTTCAAATATTGTCACATACGGAATTAAAAATTCAGCAGATATTCAAGCCAGCAATGTTAAACAAAGAGGGAATGAAGGGTTTGATTTTACTCTCAATTTTTTTAATGAAAAAACTCCCGTCTTTTTACCGTTTTTAGGGTCATGCAATATCTCTAACGCTTTAGCGGCTATCGCCGCAGGCCACGTTTTAGGTTTAAGTTCTCAATCGATACTCACAGGTCTTCAAAATTGCAAATTAATGCCTCAAAGGATGCAAACAGAAAAAAGAGGAGGCATAACAATAATCAACGACGCATACAACGCAAACCCAAAGTCAATGGAAGAAGCTCTTAACACTTTATCTAAGTATCAAACTAACGGAAAAAAGTTTTTTGTAATGGGCGACATGCTAGAGCTAGGCAACCTATCAGAACAAGCCCATAAACAGTTTGGAAAACTATTTTCTAGCAGCTCAATTGACCTCCTTATAACCGTCGGCTCTTTGTCACAATTAGCCGCTCAAACTGCTAGAGACTCAGGGTTAGATGAAAACCGCGTAGTGAGCTTTGAGAATAAAGAAGAAATATCTCAATTCCTATCAAAAACCCTTCAAGCGAACGATTGCATGCTTGTTAAAGGATCTCGCAGCATGGGGATGGAACAGATTATAGATAGCCTTTCGAAATTAATGGAGTGGCCAATTTAAAGTTATGTTTTACGAAATTTTTTATCCATTAAGCGCGGATTATTCGTTTTTAAACGTTTTTCGCTACATTACTTTTCGCGCCGCATATGCGGGGTTGACCGCTTTAGCTATTTGTTTATTTTTAGGCCCTCTCGTAATCCGAATGCTTCAAAAATATCAGATAAAAGAAAAAATTCGTAAAGAAGGCCCTCAGCAACACATGATTAAGTCTGGTACTCCCACAATGGGTGGACTTCTAATCTTATTGACGGCTCTTTTAGCCGGTGGTCTTTGGGCCGACCTATCCAATAGCTATGTTTGGCTGGTAGCCTTTGCTGGATTGGGGTTTGGTTTGATTGGTTTTATGGACGATCTTTTGAAGCTGAAAACTGGAACTGGTTTAGCGGCGAGAGAGAAATTCATTTATCAAACTGTAATCGGTATAGCTATTGGTATTTATTTAATTTACATGGATCCGGAACGCAGTACTTATTCGACAAAACTGTATGTTCCGTTTTTTAAAGACTTCCAACCTGACCTTGGAATCGCATACTTATTTCTAGTTGTTCTTACAATTGTCGGGACATCTAATGCGGTAAACCTCACCGACGGTTTAGACGGGTTAGCAATAGGTCCAGTAATTATAGCAACTTTAGCTTATACCGCCATCGTGTATGTTTGCGGTCATTTTAACTTCGCTTCTTATTTACAGATTCAACACATAAAGGGCGCAGGAGAGTTAGCCGTTATTAGTTCCGCTGTGGTAGGAGCTGGTTTAGGGTTTTTATGGTTCAACGCCTATCCAGCTCAAATGTTCATGGGCGACGTTGGAGCCTTATCTCTAGGCGGAATTCTAGGAACTATTGCCGTCATCGTGAAACATGAATTGCTTCTTTTCATAATTGGAGGAATCTTTGTTATAGAAGCGTTATCCGTCATTTTTCAAGTCGGGTACTTCAAATATTCCGGCGGGAAACGAATTTTTAGAATGGCTCCTTTGCATCATCATTTTGAACAGTTAGGATGGGAAGAACCAAAAGTCATCGTCCGTTTTTGGATTATTGCAGTTGTATTAGCCATGATCGGTCTTAGCACATTGAAGCTTCGATAATTAATGAAACTTAAAAACAAAAAAATTACGGTTATAGGAATGGGTATCACCGGTATAGAGACAGCCAAATTTCTAGCGCAAAAAGGTGCCCTAGTCGATTTAATTGATAATCGGACAGAAGAATCTTTGTCTGAAAGCACTATGCCCATGAGCCCTTTAATTAGACCTCTTTTTGGATCTTCAATTCCTAGCGACGATACAGAGATGGTAATTTTGAGCCCTGGTGTCGATGTAAATTCTTTTTGCCTTCAAAAAACCAAAGCAAAAGGAACCCCCGTTCTCGGAGAAATTGAATTAGCTTCGCGATTCGATCAAACCCCCATAATCGCGGTTACGGGCACCAATGGGAAAACAACAACGGTATCATTGGTCGGGGCCATTTTACAAAATGCTGGGATTCCTGCAACAGTAGGCGGTAATATTGGAACTCCTTTCATTACACAAATAGAAAAAGAATTTTCCGACTACCGTGTCTTAGAAATCAGTAGTTTTCAATTAGAGACCACGGATCAATTCCGCGCCCATATCGCTTGCGTTCTTAACGTAACTCCCGACCACCTCAATCGTCATAAGACAATCAAGAATTATGCCCAATTTAAAGAACGCATCGCCGCAAATCAAACAAACGAAGACTTCTTTTTGTTAAATGCAGACGATCCCATAACCGCATCTATGGCCAAAGAGAAATCATCAAAAATTTTATGGTTTAGTCCAACACAAGAAGTCGACCAAGGCGCATGGATTGAAAACAGAATTATTTATCTACGCATTGGAAATCAAAAAGACAAAGTCTGCAATTTAGAACACCTAAATCTCTCTCTGCAAAGACAGCCAGAGAATGTATTAGCCGCTCTAGTGTTATCGAGTTTAGCTGGAGCGACGCTAGCGGCAACCCAAAAAACTTTCATCGAGTTTTCAGGCCTTACTCATCGCCTTGAATGGGTCGAAAATATCCGAGGAATTGATTTTGTAAACGACTCTAAAGGAACCAATATCGGATCAATGCAAAAAGCCGTAGAAAGTTTTTCTCAACCTATTATTTTAATCGCCGGAGGACAAGATAAAGGCGGAGATTTTTCAGTTTTGAAAAATTTACTAAAGCAAAAAGTAAAAAACCTTGTATTGATT
>CAWVUN010000038.1:0-9130 GCA_963932495.1 uncultured bacterium | reverse complement strand
TGATTCTTTATATAATGCTAAGCCTTCTAAACTACTTAGATCAACTTCTTTATCTAGGGGTAGTTGCACATGACCTAGACTTATTCGATATCCTAACTGTTCTCTGAGAGTTATGGTGGTTTCTGGTTTATGAGGAGTGAGTAGGCAGGGCACCCTTTGTTGTAAAATTGTTTTTGACGAAAAAAGCAATTCAAACAAAGGAGACACCACCATGAGCAAGGATAATGTTATTTCCCTTGAGAATTCAGAGGAGAATGCCGATGTGTTGCCCTATTTATTGAGATCAGGGTCAAGAGAGTTGTTTACGAAAGCAGTTCAGAGTGAGCTGGCAGAGTTTCCAAGATATGCCAAATTCTGACGGAAAACTGTTGTTAGTGCGCAATAGTTATTTACCTCAAAGGGAGATTATGACGGGCATAGGTCCTGTTGATATAAAGGTTCCTAAGACTCGTTACCGAGTGTAACCCAAAAGGCAATAATGAAATTTCTCGACTAATAGCGAGTTCTCTTTCTAATGTCGATAAGTTTTACATCAAAGCCAAGATCACTGGGACTCTAGATAATTACAACCTAGAGATAGAAACAGACATCGATAAATTATTGGCAAGAGCAACGAGAAAAAATGACGCAGTCAAAGCGAAAGAATTTGAATCTAGGTTAAAAAAATCGATTAGAGTTAATACCGGGCCTCTATTAGAAAGCGTATTAGGATCCCAAGGAGAGGTTCTTGATTTCCAGAAAACCCTGAATGGTCAAAATACATCTTTAAACGACTTATTAAGAAAAGTGACCAAATACTTGTTAAAAGATAAATCAGGATAATCGGGAGAGCTAGGGAAAGTATTAGGCGACAAACCAGGCCGCATTGTGTCTTCTATAGGATAAATCACTGGAAACAGATCGGGTTCGTCGCCTTTAAGCCGTATCTTATGCGGCCAATCAGAAGGCAAAGAAGATACAGAGTCTAAAAATTCGTCTTTAGGAGGACTGTTAGGAGGAATTACATGCAGAGGGTCTAAGCTAGACGAAGATAAAAAAAAACAGGGCAAAACATCTTCTTCTCTTGAAACTTCAAACTTCCATTTTAACTGTATTAATTAAAACTAGTTTTCCGGGTTTTCGTAAAAAATATAAGGTGTTGAATAATCACTGAATTCAAAATAAACTTTTTCTTCTCCCTTATCTTGTTTGAAATTATGATTTTTATCCAAAACTCCATACCCAAAACGATAAGCTCTTGGCCTGTCATCCCCAGTGCCCAGCGCAGTGGAAATCTTATCGATTTTGATGAACCGTTTAACCAAACGATTACCAGCGTATATATCTAAAATACCATTCACTCCCGTCCAGTTTTGAATTCCTCTACCCAATTTATTTTGCGCTTCTTGTGTGCACCCTGCAAAAAAAGAAGCGAAAAGGGCTATCATAAGAACTAAGCCAACAAATGAAACTCGAAAATTTTTCATGAATCGCTCTTAACTAATTAACTATCTCAAATCAGAATGGAAAAGAGGCCCAAGCTTTTTCTTCCAAACTCTTATTTTATAATAATTCAAATATATCACAATTAAACAATTTTATTATTTTTTTAGCGGGTAATGGGTGACTGATTAAATATCCTTGGACCTGACAACAACCAAGCTTTTTGCAATGGTCTAATTGCGCCTTTGTTTAACAGTTTCCAAGTTAAGACTGTGCGCTATTTCAATAATCGCGTTTATGATTGACTGATTAGCTTTTTCTTCTATCTTTTTTAATTTTTTTTTTGATATCTATATCCAACCCGTTCCAAATCCCCTTGGCGTTTGCGACATATATTTAACTTTTGTAAACCACTGTAGGTCCAAAGCGGCTGTCGGAGAGGCGTATATAGTTTCTACCATACCCGTTTGGAATGACAATAAAACATCTGTTATTTAAAGAAGAAATGGGGAGATATTCAATTTTTATATAACATTTGAACTAGAGGATCTCGTTCCTACATCCAAGCCTTGGTTTTTCGAAGATCCTCAATAGAAATTATTTCTTTCTTTGAAAAAAAATGAATCTACCCAACTGGCACCCACCCTAAAATGATATAACCTTTTTTCTCAAACTAATCGGCAAAATAGCTTTCCACTTTTTTATAAACAAATTCCACTTTGCTATCAGTTTCAAAAAGAAAGGGCAAATCTAAAACTCTAGATACGGATAAGATTTCGCCTAGCCCCACTCCCTTAAAACCAGCCACATAGATTTGCCCAATTCTCATTTCACGAAGAACATCTTTTTCATCGCCTGAAACGCCACCCAGATAAATCTTAAATGAGAGCTTACCTTTAGACTCTTTTTTAAATTCTTTATCCAAGTCTCGAATAGTATTCATCCAAGTTGAAACTTCCGGAGCCAATGTCGCAATTTTTTTTCTTGTTCTTTTTCCGGCAAAAGATGTTTGAGGAGTTACAAGAAGAGCTACGAATAAAGATATTCCACAAAAAATAATTCTTTTTATTTTCATGCTAAATATTTTCCTTAGAATAATTCATCCATAGAATCAAATAACGCTTTTTCCTTTATTTTGGCTATTTCGTTAGCTAATCTCTCTTCTGGTAATAAATTTACTGGAGCTTCAATGATCTTTGTTAGGAACTGTTCAAAAAGCTTGCGATCTTGATTTTGGACGGCATAAATTTTAGCAAAGAGTAAAGAATTTATTAAAAGTTTCCTTTAATCAAACTCACACTTGTCTCAAAATGAGCTTTCGCTTCTTAAGGTTTACCACCTAAAAGTTTTGTTCAACTTCTGTAAAAAATCCCAGCACTCTATCGGGTCCACCGTAAAAATAATTCTCATCTAGCTCCGAAACTCTTTTTAGAGCAGGCTCAATTCTGGAGATATCAGCAAAAGGATTAATCATATTCATGGTTAACCAGCCTCCCCAACATTGGGTCAAGCAATAAAGAGAGAGTAAAGCCTCTGCATCCAATGCATTTAAACTTGATTCCCAACTTTCTGTGTCACCTTTTGAAAACTTGGCTTTTCCAGTTAATCTCTGTAAGGCTTCTGATTCATAATTTTTACCTCTCAAATACCATTGTCCAGCTCGATCTCTATTATCATCTTCCAAAAAAGCAAAAGAATAACCGCAGTATCCCTTCTCTAATAATCGTCGGAGCCCTAAACCACTAGGTTTGGATTTCAAAATATCTTCCAAAATTTTTAACTGAGCTGGAATAGCCAAGCGCGCTAAATCTGGGTCGGACTCTGTTTTCATGAATGATGCTTGATCTTCAATCAGATGAAAAGAAGTTTCTAGAGTCAGTGAAGTACAACCCCAAAAAAACATGAATGGGATTAATAAAATATAAATTGCAATCTTGCACCTCAGGGCTTTTTTAGCGCGACTAGTCAAAAACCCTTGCCCTAAAAAACTATGTTTTAGTAACTTTATAGTTTTCAAATATCTTTTATTTTTCCCTATGACGATATAATATCAAAAGGCGAACTTTACAACAATACACGACTAATCTTTTGACACTATTTTTACCATTTGCTACCATTAGATATCGTCTCTTGATGTCGATTCGGTTTAATTTTATTATCCTTCCTCTCTAAAGAGATTAATAAGCAAAGTGGAAAAACATATAGATCAAGAATCAGAAGAAAGAACCACCCGGACCATGAAAAAAGTCATGGTTGGGGGTGGTTTAATTTTTGTTTTAATTGGTTTGTTTCTACAATGGCCTGTTACTGAAAAATCTTATATGGAATTTATTGATGGCTCCGGGTATATTCCCATGATATTAGGCCTGATAATGGTAATTTTAGGTTTTTCTATAAAACTGCTGATGGGAACTGATGAAGATTAATGCTGCCTCGTTAACTTTTCGATTTAAGGGAGGAAATGCATCATGAGCGAAGAAATAAAAGGGCCTGGTTTTACCATTAAAGACCATAGACATGCCCAAAAATCAGATGAAGAAGTTAAAAAAGAGTCTAAAAACTCAAACGGAACATCAAACGAACTTCCTCAAGATTTTAAAATAGACTTCTCTACATTCATTCTCTCTTTAGCTTCTTCTGCATTTTACCATTTAGGAGAAATGGCGGATCCTAAATCAGGAGATAAAAAAGTAGATCTTTCTTCCGTTAAACAGACCATTAACATAATTTCTCTTTTACAAACAAAAACTGAAGGCAATCTCTCTGAAGAAGAAAAAAAGCTTATTGAGCAGTTAGTATACGATTTACAAATTAAATACGTAGACGCCCAAAAAGAAAAATAAAAGAATTGCTTGATACCCGCAATAATTATAATTCGCTACTAATACCAGATCTTGGTCAAAAGAACCTCACTAAGTTTTTAAACCCTTAATGCCGTGTATTAAACTATTCTCGCAACGTCCCCACCGCTTTCGATAAACCTTTAAATAACCAATTTTGCGTCAAGCTCTCGTTTGTTTATGATAAAGTAGTTCACCTCTTGACGAGAGATCTAATTTTTTCAAGCTAGTCCGTTAACATTATGTTGAGCGACTAAAATAATTCATAAACACATTCAAAGACGACTATGGCCTTACAAACTGATAACAATGGTATGTTCATTGAGGGGATGACCAACCCTACCGAATTGATGAGCTTTATAAAGTATAAGTTTGGCGATGAAACTATTCAAGCCACGTATGAAGCATTATTAGAAAAAGCCAAAACCGATGCGGAGCAAAAAAAAATTCCCCCACTAAAAGCTTTTTGGGAGTTATTGAACAGTGCTTTCCAAGAGAAATCAGGTTCTTTAAAATGTGGGAAAGGATGCGCTCACTGTTGCCACACAGGAGTCGCCGCTACTCAATTTGAGTGGGAAGGTATTGTTAAAGGTGCCAAAGAAAAAGGATTGGATCTAAATCAAGTTATTGAGCGCTCAAGCAAATCCATTGGAAAAGTCCGTGAAACTTTAAATTCAGATAAGAAAATGGGACAAACAGACTGGCATCAAACTGTCATGAATCACCCCTGTCCTTTTCTTGACGAAGAACTAAATTGTATTATTTATGAAGACCGACCTTTAGATTGTCGCTTGGTCGTAGCCTTTCGAGACGCTTGCACCTCAAAAAAGCTAGAACATGCTCAGAGAGGTATTTGGATCGAAGAAACTGTCGCAGCACCAATAGTTGCACGGTTGCAATATGAAAAAACTCCAAAAATGAAACGAAAAAAATTCAACGGAACACAACCATTGAAAATATTGCAACATTGGCTAATTACTTGGCAGGAAAAAAACAAAAAAAAGCGTCAAAAAAAATAATCTAACCTCTATTTAAATCCTCTACATCCGATTGTTATGCCTCTTTTTGCTGTTATCACAGGACCAAATAAAATTGAAATTCAAGAGAAAGCCGCCCTTCAGCCCAAAGCGCAAGAAGTCATTATTTCTCCAGAGGTGGTAGGCATTTGCGGAACTGATTTAGCTCTTTATTCTGGCGATTATCAAATTCCTTTGCCTATTACACCTGGACATGAGTTTGTTGGCAAAGTAATTGAAATTGGAAAAGGAGTCGATAAGTCTTGGTTAGATAAACGAGTCGTAGGAGAAATCAATAATACTTGTATTGCCTATAACTGGACTCCTTTGTGTCGGGCCTGTAGAATCGGATTACCCAATCATTGTGTAAAACGAACGGTGACAGGAATCATAAACCATAACGGGGCATTCGCGGAACAATTATCCGTTCCTGTTGGGACGTTGCATGAAATACCAAAAACCCTATCTTCTCCGGTTGCCGTCCTCATTGAACCTCTAGCTGCAGCACTTCAAACATTTGATCTTTCTCCAGTAAAACCGAATGACACCGTTGTTGTTGTAGGGTGCGGTAGGTTGGGAATACTCATCATTTGCGCAGCAATTTTAAAGGGCATTAATACAATCGCTATCTCAAGAAGCGAAGAAAAAAGACATAGAGCCATAAATTTTGGAGCTAAACAAGCCATCCATCCTAATGAAGCTGAAAAAGAAATTAAGTCTCAAACTGGAGGACTAGGAGCAGACCTTGTTGTTGACTGCACTGGAAATTCAGAAGGATTGGCTTTAGCTTTAGAACTCGTTCGCCCCAGAGGGTCTGTAGCTGTAAAAACGACTTGTGGGTTACCCGCAAAAGGGATTAACACTACTCAAATAGCCGTTGATGAAATATGTATTCAAGGCTCGCGTTGCGGTCGCTTTTTCCCAGCTATTGAAATATTGGAAAAACATCAAAAGCAGTTATCAAACTTAATTACATCAGTCATACCATTTACAGAAATTGAATCCGCATTTCAGGCCGCGAAAACTGAAAGCAAAGTTCTTTTGGATATTGGACTGAGCAAAACAAACTAAAAAAACACTATATATTGTATCCCAGAATAAACTATGTACAATGTATAGCAAGGACAATGGGAGCTCGGTTGATGACTTTATCCTCCCCAAGTCTATCCATTTATCGAAATTTAACTCTTATCTCTATCGGTTTCCGTATAGAAACCATCACTACCTCGTCTGCAGAACTGAACCGTCAGGTTCCTGTCCCAAAATTAGATATTTTGATTAAAACTTTAAGAGGAGGGAATAAAGATACAAAAGAAACACTGGCCAGTAGCTTTATTTTGTTTCTTATTCATACTAGTCACCGCATGCGCTGAATCACTCCCTCCTTTATCTACCTACGTTAACAGTAACGAAACCAAGAAACAACAACCTCGTATTTCTGGGACCAAAGCTCCAGACCATATATCAGGGTATTAGATCAAAAGAATAAATCATAGAAAATATTATTTACAAGCCTTTGCTATCATCCTTTTATTTAAATCTCCATCGCCTTCTCCTACATCGACACATAAGTCTCGCTTGCAAGTGAACTCTTTAGGTCCCTTCCACTCGATTTTAAGATAAATAGGAGTTTTAGTTGATTCGTTATCAAAAATTTTCGTCGTAAAAAGCTGTTCGCAAGATATGTTTACTGCATATTCAAGGTTTGCCCCGTTTATGTTGGTTCCTAGCATTATCGCTCCCATAAAATCCGTCAACTGAAAGCTTGATCCCTTTAACTTCGCTCCAGTGAGATTTACATTAACCAAGCTAGCTTTATTGAAATGCGAACCCAAAATGTTTGCGTTAACAAACGAAGCACCAGTAAAGTCAGTTCTATGGAATTGTGAACCCTCTAAAACGATTCGATTGCAATTAGCCTTTTTTAGATTGGCTAAGCTGAAGTCTGAATGAGATAATTTCGCTCCAACAAGGTTTACATTTTCCATATTAGCAAAAGAAAACCGAGAACCAATCATTCGCGTTTCTTTAAAAGTAGCTCCTGATAAATCAGCCTTATGAAAACTTGAGTAAGCCAAATTAGCACCATCTAAGTTTGCTCTAGAAAGGTTGGAGAAACTTAAATCCGCTCTCACCAACTTTGCATTTGTTAACGTCGCTTTACTTAAATCCGCCGAAGTCAAATTGGCTCCATGTAAATTAGACTTATTTAGATTGGCTCTGCTAAGCTTTGAATCCTGTAAATCTGCTCGGCGCAAATCGGCGTGTGTCAAATTAGCCTTTTCTAAGTTCCTTGACTTTAAATTGGTTCTGAATAGATCAACTTTCCCCGTAAACTTTTTCTTTTTATTAAAAGGTCCCAAGTTACCTTCAAAAACTTTAGGTAACGCTGGAGTTTTAAGGTTTTCCAACGCCCTCACATCTTCCCATAAAAAAAATGAGCCTAATGTGATTCCTAAACAAATAATTTTAAGAAACCAAAAAAACAATTTAATTAACCCAAGTCAAACCAATAATATTATTTATATAACTATCGAATAGACAATTTTTACTCCACTACAAGTATCGCTATTTTTCAGGGAGCCTCTAAAAAAGGTTTTTGGCTATGAACAGACCTTATGAAATAAGGTCTTGTGAGTTACCGCAAGTAAAAGTACTAAATTATTAAAGATGTCCTTAATTTTGTTTGGAGTAAAGATCTCGATTCCAATTACCGGTTAAAATACATTTACGTTTCAAAAATAAAAGAGGTTGATATCCTTGCTCTTTAATCTTTGCAGAGTCTTCGCCAACTTCTTTATAAGTTTTTCTACATTTTTGAACACACTCGTTTCTAGAAAGTAAACACAGTATGCCTCGCTCGTCTTTTGATTGAATGCCGCGAAAATTTTTTGACTCATTTTCTTCGTCAATATCATTCTTTTGGGCTTTTTTTTCGCGTCTAATGCAAAGACGGAATGAGAGATTAAAGCGGATAAAGACAAGACAAAAATGAGAAAGTACAAAATATTTTTTGCCATAATCCCCTCAGGAAAAGAACTAGTTAAAACAGTTTAGCTTTAATGTTCAATAAGATAGCTTAAAAATTTTATATACTCTAAAATAATCATTTTTCGACCACCTCTCTGCATCCACCAATCTTGTACTGGAAAGTCTGGGTCTTTAGCCGGAAAGACTTTAAATTCTAACTTTAACTCTAAGTTCTCAATTAGTTTACTATAAACCCATCGAGACCGTCGCGTGTGAAAACTAGAAGTCACTAAAATAAAGCTTTTAACATTGTGTTTTTTTAACAAATGCAGATTAGCTACCCCCTCTCCCCAGGTACTTGACTCCTCTTGGGAAATTTCGGTGACGATGTCCTCTTCTAAAACTCCCATTTCGAGAGCGATTGTCTTCATATGGTCATGTGTATAAACCTTTGGATATAAGCGATATCCGCTAAAAACAAGTAACTTTCCCAGCTTTTTCTTATATAGGCCCACTCCTGTCTTGATTCGATTACCTGACTTGGAACCAGCCAAAACCACAATAGCATCTACGGGAATTAAAGGTTCTTCGTAAACCAAGAAACTTGAAACCCCATTTAATGTCGAATTCGAAAATATATACAAAAGGGATACCCCAACAAGAAAAACCAACAGGGCTAAAAAACGAGGATTTAACATCATTAAAATCTTTTTTTCCCTTAAAATTTGATAAATCAATGCTTATCAAGCTAGCTTTGAAAGATCTAGATGGAAAGCTTGGTTAAAAATGTGAATAACTTTGCCTACGCAACTCAACAGAAACGGAAGCATAAAACCTTCAAATTTTTCTAAAAAAATTTTAGCGAGAGCATTCTCAACTTTT
>CAWVUN010000037.1:0-9262 GCA_963932495.1 uncultured bacterium | reverse complement strand
TAACACCTTTGTCTCGTAGATGTTTTTTAACTTTCTTCTTAAAGATGACGACCATTATATTGGGATTTTTTGGGTACCGCCCACCGTCAAGTGGAGCGGATGCCGACCCATTTAAAGGGACTCCCTTGGCAAAACACGATCCAATCCAATTTAAAAATTTTACGTTAACTATTGGAAACCGTTCCTACGGGTGGATGGAACAAAATGGTCATTGTGCGTTCATGGGTTATGCAAGAATCCACAGACTTGTGATTTAGATCAATTAAAAAAATTTCCAAAAAAAAACCAAACGTCGCGACTCAAATGCGTGGAATGCTGGTCCGCTAAAGCGGAGTGGACGAGGTTTCATTTTTCAGAACTGGACCGGCTAGCTGATCCTTTACCCGAAGCCAAAGGGATTATTTTTCGTTGTGCTGACGACTATTTGGAAGCCTCTAGTCGAGACGACCTGTTGGAGGACCGATCTTTACTCGTCTATAAAATGAGTGGGAAACCTTTATCTGACGGCCATGAGTTTCCATTACGCGCAATCATCCCGTTCAAATATGCTTACAAAAATGCTAAAGCTATTTTAGAAATCGAGTACGTAAAGGAACATCCTTACGGGACCTGGAGTAAAATCTGCCCATACTCCTCTCACGGTAATATTTTGCCGGGATACGGTCACTCCTTAGTCCTTGGTAAAAAGAGGCTAAAAATCTACGGCGGCGAGATACGTTTTTAAAATTCTTAAAAGAATCTCCAAAGAGAAATTCTCTTAAATAATTATTACCAAACCGTCATCTTTTGTTTGAACTTTGTAGGAAGACGTCGACTGACTTTTATCAAATTTGCACAAACCCGTTCTAACATTCCATGGGGTATCGTCCCTTGGACAAATAACATACATCCCCTCTAATTTACCCTCGCCTAAATACCCACAACACCTTTTGCATTCATTAAGTAAAGAATAAAACTTACCATTTACTTGAAAAAGAGCGACTTCATAATCCATGTACGTAACGGGATGTTCAAATGCTATCAATTTTGCCGTGCCCTCTTCAGGCGCATCTTTTAAATCAACAAGTCTGACTTCAGCCATCAAGTTCCTTCAATTCTTCGTCTGTGGGTAATGTAGCTCCCCAAGTATCACGAAAATAAGTTTCCAAAGCGTACCGAAACTTTCCTTTTAAATGGAATAGTTGTTCAGCAACCTCATGGTCAAACTTCACATATACTTCGGCTCTTTTAGCCGAATCATCGTCTCTTTTTACTTTTGGATCTAGGAGAGACTCTCCAAATGGGAACGTTGCAACGATTAAATTGTTGCCCATTTTAATCCATTTACCTAATAATAATCGTTCTTCGTCCGAACCGGGGGAAATCGACATTCCGGCAAAACCTCCTGAGTAGCACTACGGGGGATCATTTCGTCAAGAAAATACCCCTTATTAAAAAATTAAAGGAAATCTATGTCTTTATTGCATTTTAAGGCCGTAATAAGGTAGCATATTCGATACTAAAATTTCAATTTACCCTCACTACGCAAACTTTTTAGGACGAGAAAATGTCTCAAGAATCAAAAAAGGATAAATCGGCTGAAGATTGGTTTAACGAAGGTGTTGCATTAGGTCGAATTCAAAATCATGATGGATCAATCAAAGCCTATCAAAAAGCAGTCGAATTGGACCCCACCCATTTCAAAGCTTGGTATAACATGGGGATCCGTTACGGAAAAGTTCCAAGCAACATAAAAGCGGCGGACTGCTTTAAAAAAGCCATAGAACTTAAAGCAGAAGACCCCATGGTTCATTACTGCCTAGCCCTTGTCAGCAATTTGAGCGGACAAATTGAGCAAGCTGTTAAACATTACCAAGAAGCAGTTCGAATCAATCCTAACTTTGCAAAAGCCTTCAGTAATTTGGCCATGGTGCACTATTCCATCAAACAAGGAAAACCCACCATCGCTAATCTCCTCAAAGCAAAAAAACTATTTGAAGATCAAGGCGACGCACAAATGGCATCTAACGCGGCAGACTTGTTGAAAGAATGCTACGCCGAGTTTGGACTGGATCCCGCCGCCGTTAACGGAAATGGCTCTTAACCTTTCGATTTACCCATCATGGACTATGACGTAATTGTAATTGGCGGAGGTTCCGCCGGATACGCGGCAGCCGATACTGCGCAAAAAAAAGGAGCCAAAGTCGCCATCCTTGACTATGGTCCTTTAGGTGGTCTTTGTATTTTGCGAGGCTGTATGCCTTCAAAAGCTATTTTGCGTTCTTCCGAGGTGATGGCATTAGTTGCGCGAACGCAAGAGTTTGGTTTGGCTCCCGCCACGATTCAGGCTAATCTCAGCGCGATTATCGACAGGAAAAACTGTTTAATTGGAGAATTCGCGGATTATCGTATTGGCCAGCTCAAAAGCCCTCGTTTCGATTTAATACAAGAAAAAGGTTACTTCAAATCGCCTCACGAAATTCAAGCAGGCGACAAAACGCTTTCCGCTAAAAACTTCATTGTCGCTACAGGCTCAGTTGTTGCCGATTTCCCCATTTCAGGTTTGAAAGAGTGTAGATTCATAACCAGCGACGAGGCCCTAGAGTTGCGAGAGATGCCAAAGTCTATGATAGTTTTAGGTGCCGGACCAGTCGCAACCGAATTGGCTCAATTTTTTTGCCGAATAGGGGTTAAAGTTTCTCTCATACAAAGAAGCGGACATATCTTCTCATCCAGCGACGAAGATTTAGCCCGACCGGTTGAAGCTCAATTACGCGATGAAGGAATGGATGTCTATACAGGTACAAAACTTAGCAAATTTACCAAGGAAGATGATCTCACAATCGCTCATTTTTCGCACGGGGGTAATGATAAGACTGTTTCCGCACAAATAGTACTACAAGCCTTAGGTCGACGTGCTAACACCGACAATCTCAATCTGGAAGCAGCAGGAGTTGAATTAGATAGAGGCAAAATTAAAGTCGACTTAGAAATGCGGACAAGTCAAAAGCATATTTTTGCGGTCGGTGACGTCAACGGCATTCACGAAGTAGTTCACACCGCAATTCATCAGGGAGAAATTGCGGCTCAGAATGCATTATTGAACGGTCAACCTCCGACACATTTTGACAACCGATTAAAAACAAACATCACATTCACAGATCCCGCAGTAGCAAGCGTAGGGCTCACTGAAAAAGAATGTAAAACTCAAAACATCCCATACATCGTAGCGTCTTACCCGTTTGACGATCACGGCAAATCGCTATGCCTTGGGGAAACTCGCGGTCACGTCAAATTAATGTGCGATCCCAAAACGGGAAAAATAATCGGGTCACATATTGTTGGTCCAGGCGCGGCAGAAATGATTCATGAGTTGATAGCTATCATGTATTTCAATGGTACAGTAAAAGATCTTACGCAAATTCCCCATTACCATCCAACCTTGTCAGAGATATTAACCTATCCAGCGGAAGAGCTTGCAGAACAAGTAGGTTAATTTTAATGAACCAAGGCTTTCAGCTTAGGAGTTCATGATCGCTAAACTTTTCAAAACTCTCGCCTTCCTTTTTTTTATTATTTTAATCTCCGCTATTGGCGTCGATTTTTGGCTCCAAGCATTTCAACCTCAGCCCATTTTTTCAAATTTGGACACCTCTCAATTTGGAAACGCCACAGCTTTTCGCACTAATTTAGAACAAGAAATAGAATTCAAAGATTTTTCTTTCACCTTAAAAACGGATAACCGTCACTTAAGAACTTTTCGAAAAGTTGATTATGAAAAAGCGGACGGCGTTTATCGAGTTTTGTGTATTGGTGGTTCAATATTCGCCGCTTCTGGAGTGAACAACGACGAAACGCTTTCTTATTTTTTGGAACAAATTCTTAAAGAGAAGATAAAAACTAAACAATTTGAGGTCGTCAACGCCGGTAAAAATTTATGGGAGTTAGCGGAGTTTTTTACTTTTTTAAAAAACGAAGGGAAAAAATATTCGCCCGATTTAGTCGTTGTTTATCACCACACTGGCGAATTAGGAACATTCGATCTCTCGGAAATTGTTGCCGATGAACTTTCATTGAAAAAGCTTTCAAAGGAAAAAGGTCAAGTCTCAATTAAAGGAATAAACTTTGATATCAGAGTTCGTTCAGTTAATGCTACCCTCTTAAACTTCGTCCAAAATTTCCCAGGATACGATTTCTTTTTTCCACGATCGCACCTAACACGATATACAGAAAAAAGTCTGCGCGAGAAGTTAATACACCCTCTCGATCCAAATAACGAATCACAAAAAAATTTCAAACTTTTTTTTGAACAACCCTCAATCAAACAACTATCCCATTTTAATTTTGATACTCCATACGGAAAAATTGAAAATATTTCAAAAAATAGGCTTGAGACAATTATTTACAGTATCGCGTTCGAAAAGTTTTCCGACCTAGTAGAAAGCTTAGGCGCAAAGTTATTGGCCTTAATCGTTCCTTCTAGAGATGAAATATTAGGGGCGTCCTTATTGCCACAAGAATTAAAACCAGCTCCCATACGTAACAAACCAAACGTTATTTGGTTAGACCTGACTGAACCATTAAAGAAACTTCAGAAATCTTATTTTTTCCCCTTTAATTTCCCTCAAAAAATTCATTGGACTCCAGCAGGGCATCAGATCGCGGCCTACTTAGGATTCAATCAACTCGTTTCCTCTAACTTCATCCCATTCGAAGAACATTCTAAAAATTTAGTTTTCGACTTTTCTTCCCCTAACGCGTCGGAGATATTTGAGAGTTCAAATAATAGAATTCAGTCTACCCTTGAACAATCAAAGTATTTAGATTATCTAAAAGGAATCATATACAAAAACCGTAAAGACTATGAGCAAGCTATAAAATTTCTTCTAGCCTACTTAAATCACTATCCAGATGATCCAGAATCCTTTGTTCATTTAGGAGAAATTTATTTAGACCAGAAACAACCCCGGAAAGCAATTCCCTATTTCTTAAAGGCATTCAGCTTGAAAAACTCTAAGGGCTCTGAAATAGCAGTTCTATTAGGCAATAGTTTTTACTTAAGTGGACAACTTCGAGAAGCAGAAAGATACTTGCGGCAAGCGGTGAACATGGATAGTAATAGTTATAAGAACCGTTACTTTCTTGGTAATTTTTTATTTTTCACGAAACGTTATGAAGAAGCGATTACACAATTTGAAGAATCGCTCGAATTGAATCCAGGAGAAAATTTGGTTTTAGAAGCGCTTGGAGGAACCTACTTCAAACTTGGGAATTTAAATAAAGCTATTGAGATATTCAAAAAAATATTAAAAATCGATACTCAAAACCAAGCAGCTCTCGCTACGTTAGAATTTATCCAAAAACAGGCTGAATAGAATGTTTGTAGATTTAGGAATTTACGCTTAATTTTTTCTTTATCGCCTCTATGTATTTTTTCGCCAGTTCGTCTTTATGAGTCAATTGCAGAACTTCGTGAAACTTTCAAATAGCATCGTCTAGCTTTTACTCTCTTCTAAACAAAAGTCCTAAATTAAAATATGCGTAGCAATATTGCGGCGAAAGCTCCAAAGCTTTCTTATATTTCCATTCTGCTTCTTCCAATAGACCCTGCTTAAAATAAACATTGCCCAAATTATTATGTGCCTTGGCAAATTCGGGATTAATTTCTAGGGCTTTTCTATAATCTACCTTTGCTTCCTCATATTTTTTTTCATAAGCGCATAAATTTCCTCGAGCATTATACACTTCAGCAGACTCAGCTTCTTCACTCGGTGGTGGCTGTGCCGGATTTGTTTTGTTTTTTTTAAGTCTTAAGTGCCTAACAATCAAAGCAATTATAACAACCAGTAAGGTGCTAACTCCTATCGCACCTATAATTAAATGGCCATTTCCATCTTTTATTTTTCCGGATTACGAACAGCTCTCACGCCTAACGCAAAACACATTTTCTTCTCTAAATTTAAAATATGTCCCACTCGCATATCAATAGCTCCCGCTCGTTTTTCTCCATCAACTTCGGATGACCAAACCCAATAAGCAGCACCTTCTGCAAAAATCGAATCTAAATTTAAAGTGTATTCTTCTTTCCAATTTCTAAACTCTGTCCCAGTTTTATTTGTTTTGGAGCGTTCTACAATTCCGTTTGGCCACTTTGAAATTTCGTCTAGTGTCGGAACTCTCCAATCGGTATGCCCGCCAGTTTTTAAACTTTTTACATAAGCCATCGCGTCGTCCCAATTCAAACATTTTCCGGTTTGACTCCAGCTATCTTCTTTGGTCCATTGGAATCCGCTTTTGCTATCGGTTATGGTCCCATTTCCATTATCCATGAATCGCGGAGTAGCCGCAAAGACCGACATCCCCAACCCTAAATCAATTAAAGCCAAAATAACTAAATAAAATAAACCTATTCTTAATCTACGTTTCAATGCAAACAGATTCATAACTTTTCTCAAAAGAGGTTGAAAATATAATTCTTAACCAAACGCACAGTTAAACAATAACAATCTAAAAGTAACTAAAAAAATAAGCCTAAGTATATAGATGTTTGAAAGTTTTCAACTCAATATTTGGCTGTCTTCATAATAATAAACCAAAGCAGTTGTTTTTTTGGTCTAGGTTTTTTATATTGAAGAGAACATTTTATCTTAAGAGCTGTGATTAAATTACTCAAGATTAAAAAAATAGCTTAAATCTTGGCGTTACTCTATTCTAAGGGCAAGCTTAAATCTAAATGGCAAAAAAGAAGCCACTTTTTCTAACGAAAAATAGTGTCTTGAAAATGTCAGTTCAAAATGCCCTCTTCTTAAATCACCTCAAATATCGGAGAATCGCAAGGTATGGCGGATCATATACAAATTGAGTCAAACGACCAAAAAAAAGACCGCTTTATTAGTCGCATTTCTTTTTGGGCATCTATAGTTTTATCTATCGCAATTACAGGTTGGTATTTTATGGCCAATCCTCCACCTGAAGGTGCTGAAAAAAGAATGAGGCTCTTTATCGCAAAAAACGCGCAGGATGTTACGGAGTTTTTAAGAATGACCCGCGACGAACAAAAAGCCTTTGCGGAAAAGAGAAAACATCTTTTTTACACTAATTATTTGAAAGCTTCTGAAAACACAAAACTAGATATTCGAGGCCTGGTCCACAACTCAACTGATTACAAACCCACCCAATATTGGTTTAATTTAGTTTTCATGTGGTGTATTTTTTTCTTCGCATTTTGGTTCATAGGGCTTATGTCTGAAGCCGCAATCCAGATCAATCGAACTAGCTCCATTGAGCGTAAAGCCCAACGAGAAACTAGGAAAAAAATGAAAAACGATAAACAAGATGCAGGAGATTAATCTAAACTTACCGCCAGAAATAGCTTCTTGGCTATTTGAAGGAGGAACCGCATGGAGGATAGAACTTATAGATCCTCACCCAAAAAATACTCCACTCATAGCCAAATATTCATCGGGATCCATTGTCACTATTATTGGCGACAAAAAATGAAAGACTAAAATTAAAACTATTTCCGCTCTTAGAATTAAAGAATCAAACTGGCAGATTATCGCCCAAACCCGATTCCCCGAATTCCTAAGAGATAGTTTGAGTTTATTAGAAAAGAAATACTTGGCAGAATCTTTCTATAACCAATTCGAAAAAATCTTTTCTATCGAGTTCAAGAAAAACCCATGGGTCTATTTCATAACCGTGGAAGACACTGAAGTCGCCCCCCATTAAATCTAAAAATATATTTGAGTTTATTGAGTAAGAAAAATTGTTTATCGCTTTCTTTTTGACTGCGAGGTAACTCAATAATTACGATCGACCCCGTCAATTCAGCTTAATCTGAAATTGCTCCCGTTAAATCAGCCCCCAAAGCATCGGCAAAATTAAGATTTGCTCCTTCCAGATTTGCATTTCTTAAGCTTGTCCTTCTTAATGCCGCTTCCTCTAGAGAACAACCTCTTAAATCTGCTCCAGATAAATCCGCTTCGATCAAACTAGCTCTAGTTAAATCAGCTTTTTCTAGACAAGCGTTTTTAAAAATAGCTCGTTTTAGAAAAACTCTCCGTAAATTAGCGTTTTGAAAGTCTGCGTTCGTAAAGTTCGGTTTTCTCAAATCCTCCTCACGAAAACTCTTTCCGAAAAAATCCAAGCATGACAAATCATGCCTGGATAATTTTAATTTTTCCCCGAACTTAAAAATTGCGTCAAACATTTTTTTTCGGGCTTGTCATTCAATTCCATATGACCTAAAGATTTACATGAAAAATAATATTCGATATTCAATATCAAAGTTTAGCATGTAGCTTAGACTCAAGGAAAATATATTGCAAAATCATCTTTATCACGCAAACACTAAAATAAAGCTAACTTATGAAGTGAAACATATTGTGGAAGTTAACTCATCCGCATGTCTACCCACATAGTATTCTTTAAGTTTTTAGTTATAATATTAGCTTTTGAAGTTGTTAACGCGGTAAAATTATCTCATATAGATAATTTATAAATACTATTTGAAAGTCGATAGTCTGAGATGGACGTTAATACCATTAGATTTTTAGTATTTTTAGGGGTTTTTGCTTTAATGCTGTTATTGGAGTGGAGAATTCCCCGTCACCATTCAGTCGACTCCAAGCTTCGACGCTTTGGTATTAATCTCGGGTTGACCGGAATAGATATTCTAGTAGTAAAACTTGTGTTTGGAACTGCAGCAGTAGGTGCTGCGGCATTTGCCCACGATAAGTCATGGGGAATTTTAAGTTATCTCGAGTGGCCTTATTGGCTAGAAACCACGCTTGCAATCATTTTGTTAGATTTTACAATTTATATTCAGCATGTAGTTGTCCACAAGATCCAATTTTTTTGGAAGTTTCATAAAGTCCACCATACCGACTTAGACTTAGACGTTTCTTCTGGACTAAGATTTCACCCAATCGAAATTCTAGGTTCAATGCTTTATAAAATTGGAATAATTTTTGCTCTAGGCCCGGCTCCGATAATGGTGTTAACTTTTGAAGCGCTATTAAATGGTATGTCCCTATTCACCCATTCAAATATTAAATTGCCGGAAAGAGTCGACTCCTGGGTCCGAAGGTGCTTTGTAACCCCAGACATGCACCGCATTCACCATTCTGAAGAAGTGGATGAAACCAACTCTAACTTTGGGTTTAATTTTTCCATTTGGGATAGAGCATTAGGGACATATATTGAAAATGCTCAAAAAACGCAACCAGAAATCGTCTTAGGAATTAAAGAGTACAAAAAGCCAGAAGAGGTTAATCTTTTA
>CAWVUN010000036.1:0-9433 GCA_963932495.1 uncultured bacterium | reverse complement strand
GATAAAACCTTGGTTAAACGTTTACGGCATATTTTAGATTCTGGATTTCAAAAAGTTTCTTACACTGAGGCAGTGGATATTCTTCTCAAATCTGGAGAAAGTTTTCAATATCCCGTGGAATGGGGTGAAAATTTACAATCGGAACATGAGCGTTATTTAACAGAAAAGACGTTTAAAAAACCAGTTATAGTTTTTAATTATCCAGAGAAAATAAAGCCGTTTTACATGAAAGTTAACGACGACGGAAAAACTGTTCGTGCTATGGATGTTTTGGTTCCTCAGCTTGGGGAGATTATTGGCGGCAGCCAACGTGAAGATAATTACCAAACGCTTCTCGATAGAATGAAGAATAAAGGGATAGACGACGAAGAATATTATTGGTATCTGGAGTTACGGAAATTTGGTTCCGCCCCTCATTCTGGTTTTGGTTTAGGGTTTGAACGGTTAGTTCAGTTTGTGACAGGAATGGAAAATATCCGGGATGTTATTCCATTTCCACGGACGCCAAAACATGCGGGGTTCTAAGAGAAGTTTTATTTTTTTTCTGGTTGCGATTCTTTTTTAGGAATCGTGAAAAAGAAAGTGATTCCTTTTCCTACTTTTGAATTGAACCAAAATTTTCCACCGTGCCGGTCCTGAATAATTTCACGACAAGATAACAGCCCAGGCCATTGCCTTCGTCGCCTTTTGTGGTGATGCACTCTTTTAGTAAGAGCGGTTGTATATTCTCGGGGATTCCACATCCAAAGTCAGTGATTTCTACCTGAAATGATTCCTCAACCGATTTGATATCTACTTTAATCGAACCGCCTTTTTCCGTTACATAGTCGGCATTGATTATCGTATTCTGAATAACTCGTTTAATGTCGAGGAAGTTGAGGATCCATTCCTCTCTATCGTCAAAGTCTGTGATATCTATTTTTTTTCTGCCAGGTTTCTGTGGCAGGCGACTTGTTCCAACGTTTCGCGAATTAATGCCATCACGTTGTGCGAACCTTTTTTTCTGACCGCCTTCGTCAGTGTAAACACCTATTAGATCTTCAATTTACATTTCCACTAACCCGAGGGAGGGGTAGGTAATTTTTAATGTCGTAAGTAAATATATTGGCTTTTGTATAAGTCGTTAGCCATTACAGCGAGATCAGTTCGAATTCTGGAGCATAAGGTCCTTATGATTGCGATTCAAGCTTTTGGTTCGGTCGCCAAATATTTATTGAATTGAACTTCCGCAATTTCTAGTAGTAAGCACTGCGAAATTGCTTTAGTTGATGCGGGCGGGGTTTGGATTCAATTAAAGAAATCTCGCCGACGTATTTACCGGTGCTTAACATTGCAATTTGTTTGACTCCTTTAAAAACAAGTAGGTCGACGGAAAGGGTCAGATACATAGCCGTTTCAAACGTGTTTTCTCTAAACAATGTCTCTTCGGGTTCTAGCGAGAACTTACGGCAATTAGTTGCGAGTTGCTCCAGGATAGTGTTATCCAAGGACTTGAACAAATCCATCTTCCTTAGCATTTCAATTTTTCTTTGAGTTTCCAAAAGGCCTCATCAGGAAAATTTTGCAGTTGTTCTAAAGGGCTATATTTCGTGCTTTTAAAAATTGCGCTTTTTTTATTCCGAAAAAAGCGGGCGCGGACGTTATTTAGAGCTTCTATTGAAATTAAACTCGTTTGAAAACAATGTTTTGTGTAAAAGTGAGTATAAATTCAAGAGTTGACCATGGAAATACATTATTTCTGTAAAACCAAAGTTTTACAAATTTGTTATATTCTCCATAAGAACTGCGCTTTCTACGTGTTGGGTTTGTGGAAACATATCCGCCGCATAAATTTGGGAAATTTTATATTCTTTTTCGCAAATCAGACTTAGGTCGCGAGCGAGAGTAGAAGGATTGCAAGAAATATAAACTATTTTTTGAGGAGCTAGCTTTAAAATGGATTTAATTACCTCTGGAGAACACCCTTTTCGAGGCGGGTCGACAATAACCGTATTTATTTCCTTAGAGTCTGATTCAAGCACTTTGAGTTGTGATTCGACGGTTCCAGTTAAAAATTGACAGGAATCAATATTATTAAGCTCTGCGCTTGCTATAGCGTCTTCGACGGCATCTTGAAACTCTTCAATACCGATTACCTGTCTGCCTTTTCTGGCTAGCCAAAGAGCGATTGTACCAACACCGCAAAATGCATCTAAAACGAGTCCTCCCTCTAAACCTACCCAATCTTCAATTAAATTGTACAACCGTTCGGCTTGTGAACTGTTGACCTGGAAAAATGAGGGCAACGATAAATGAAAATGAAGGTCGCCTAGCTTGTCTTCAATATAGTTTTCTCCCCAGATATTTCGTGTGTTGGCTCCTAAAATGACGTTGGTTTTTTTTGAGTTGATATTTTGCCCAATGCCAATTAGACGGACGCCAGCTTCAGTAATTTTTTCAGCTGTATCTTCGATGAAGCCTTTGGGAAATTTTCCTCGGGTGGTGACAAAACCGACTAGAGTGTCGCCGTTATATTTAGAACTACGAATTATGATTCCTCGTAAAAAACCTTTATGGTTTTTTTCGTCGTAAAGGGATATCCCTAATTCGTCCAGTTGCCTTCGAATGATTTCTTTAGTTTGGTTTAATGGAGATTGTAAAGCGTCGCAAACGGGAGAGTCGATGACTTCGTGTGACCCAGAACGATAAAAGCCAATTTTCATGTTTCTTGAATGTGCGTTTTTCTGGACAGCGAATGCCGCTTTATTACGTGAGCCTGTTGATTCTTCCGCTGGTAGAGCCTGGATGTCAGGTAAAATATCTAGTTTGCCTATTCTTTGCAAATTGTCTTTTAAAACTTGGGTTTTAAACTCCATTTGCTTTTCATAGGGGTGAAACTGTAGTTTACACCCGCCACATTTTGGAAATGCGAGACAAAATGGCTCGATACGATTTGGAGAAGGTTGGATAATGTCTAAAATCCGAGCAATGCCAAAGCGAGGAGTGGTTTTTTCAATATAAGTGAAAACGGAATCGCCGGGAACGCCTTGAGGGACGAATATAGTATATCCTTCATAATGCGCAATCCCGTCGCCGCTAGAAGCTAAAGTTTCAACTTCAAGTTTCAAACGGTCGCCTCTGAGGATCGGAATCTGTAATTTTAGTTTTGCCATTTAAGAGAGCCATAAAAAATTGTAAAACGGTAATTTATACTATGTTGGTAAAAAATGTTTGGAAAAGTTTTGGGAGTCAGTTTTCTGTTTGGCCTCCAAAAATTAAATATTAATGAGTCTAGCTCTTATTATGGTTTGAGTTTTTTGCTCTTTAGAGTAATCTGTATATAGATAGAAAGGTAGTTGCTATTTAGTTGTGGGCTTTATCTATGGGCGTTTTATCAATCGTATTTTAAAAAGGTAGAAGTAATGAATGAAGCTGTAATGTCTGAGGAAAAGTAAAAATATTGGTTTTGGATAACACAATAGCCAATGTTGAAGTTTTATCCCAAGCATTAAGGGAACAAGGTTTTGAAATTCTTACAGCTCTTTAAGGCGAAGTGGCTCTAAAAACTCTTAGCAAAGTTCACCCTCATTTAATTTTTCTTGATATTATGATGTCAGGAATGGATGGCCATGAAGTTTGTGAAAAAACAAAAAATGACGAATTGACTAAAAACATTCTGATTATTTTTTTCAAGGCTAAATCTGAAAAAGAAGATATCGTAAAAGGTATTAAGCTGGGAGCAGTCGATTACTTTACTAAACCATTTTAACACGAAGAATTAATGGTTCGTGTCGAAACCCAAACACTTCTTGGACAGATGCAATTAGAAAAGAAGAGTTAGTTTTTAAAATTTCCGAAAGCGAAAAAACATATAAAACGATTGTTGATAAAATTCCAGAATTAATTTTTAAGTTAGGCGGCGATCGAAAAATTTCATTTGCAAACCCTGCTTTTAGACTTTTGGGATATGATCCAGAAGAATTATTAGGAAAGACGGTTGAAAAGCTGATCGAGTCGGATGACATTGAGGACGTTGCAGATGAAATGGCTACGAAGTATGAGCGACCTTTGGCAACGAGCGATTTGAAAGTGGTTTTCAAAGTTAATGAGGACTCTACTATCTTCGAAAAGATGAAATCTCAGAAATTTAGTATTTATGCAGAAGATATTTGGGATGTTTCCGACTAAGATGCGTTCAAAAAAGATATAAAAAAGAATTTTCTTGGAACTTTGTGTATCGGGAATTTAATACACTAAATTCTGAACTCTCCAATAAAATACACCGCTGAATATTGCGATTTTGAGATGAACCTGCCTTATTCGCTTATCAAACAAAGACCTAGGGAAGAATTTACTTCCAACCTTTTTTTCAAAAAACCTCTCGCTATAGGAGGTAGAGTATGAGAGTGAGAACGCTCGCGTTTGTCTTATATCTGTTGATGGTTTTACCCAATGGAGTAGAGGGAATGTCTCCACCGGTAAAAGAATTGCCTCCTTGTTTGCAAGAAAGTTGGAAAGAACAAGTTGAGTTTAAAGTAGACGTGTCGATTAAGAATGCCGCTAACCGTGTTTTAAAGTTTTCTAAGATTGCTTTGCGAGGAGTTGTGGACGATCAGGGTTTTGATATCGTAAGGAATCGGTTTGGAGAGCCATCAGAGCTGCCGATCAAAGACTCTACTTATAAAGTGAAGTTATCTCAAGGATGCATGACTCAGACAAGCTTTAAGTATTCTGGGAGGACTTCTTGGCAAATAGACAAACCGTCGGGCGGCACGTTAACAACTTATAATGATTTTTCTTCAAATGGTTCTTATGAAGTCGAAGACCCGTTGAGAGAGAGTATCCGGTCATGCGCGATAATGATAATAGTGGATTTTAAACACGCTGGTACTCCTGGAGAGAATCCAGAGATATTTGGTCGGATAACTTGTCTTTCTAAACAGCTAGTGATTAAAAAATCAATGTAAGAACAGTCTGAATTAACTTTAGACCCGTTTTATTTTTTATTATGGATTCCCTGATTTGCATAATTGTAGCGATGAAAGAAGAGGCCACTCTCATCAAAGGTTGTATGAATATTCAAAGTCGTCCTGTTTTTGGGAATGCAAAAGGATTTATGGGAACCTGGTCAGACTGTCAGGTTTTAGTTGTTCAATCGGGCGTTGGGAAAAAAAGAGCGAGCGAAGCTTTTAAACAGGTTTTGGAAGCCCATTCGCCTTCTTTAGTTATTTCTTGTGGTTTTGCCGGTGGGCTGCATACAAACTTAAAGGTGGGGGACGTGTTAGTCGCGGATTCGATTATTGAATCTCAGTTTGACCCAAATAGCGAAGGTTTCTCCATTGAGCCAGGGGTAGCTTTAGACTCGCCTGAAATAGTTAAGGCAAAAGCTTTACTCGCTGATTTTTCATTTAAGATTCATTCTGGGCCAATTTTGACTACGGATGTTCCTGTTTGTATTCCTGATAAAAAAAAAGAATTGGGAACTATGAGCTCTGCATTGGGAGTTGATATGGAAACTTCTGCGTTATTTGAAGTGGCTAAACAGAAATCCATTCCTTTAATTTCAATCAGATCAATTTCAGATACGGTCGATCAAGAATTGGCAAACTTCTCTCCTTGCTTTGATGAAAATGGCAATGTCTCGAAAATAAAAGCTGGGCGGTATGTACTCACTAACCCATCTCTCCTTCCAATGGCCATCTCTTTAAAGTTGCAGACGGCAAAAGCTGTCAAAAACATGACAGAATTCTTGGGAAAATTCATTTTACATTTATAAAATGCGGTAAAAATTGACAATATGGGGTCATTTTTTCCTCAATTAATGCAAGGTGGGGTAATAGATTAAATTTTTTTATATCTATAACCTGTTTTAAATAAAAGGTATTATTCTATTTATTTACTTATTTTTATTTTTGGCACGGCCCTTGCTTTATAAGAGATTGAAGATTCGGACAGGCACACCTCCTTACCCCGGATAAATTGTTTTTTACCAGGGAATTAATTTATTCGGGAGTGCCGCCGGTCCGGTTACTAAAAAAATAACAAGCTCAGCTTGTATAAATAAATTACGGTTTTACTTATAAACAGCGTGGAATTTACTACCCCCTCCTCCCGGATTGGGCCCGCCTGTTAAGACATGAAGTTGGTTTTCATGAACAGCCGAGCCCAATCCATGTTGTCCTTTTAGCATTGGTTGCATTGCTGTCCAGCGATCCGTTTCAGGATATTAAGCTTCGTTTTCCTCAAAAGTTCCTTCGCTAGATTCGCCGCCCAAAACAAAAATTTTTCCATGAACTACACCGGCAACTAAGGTTCTTCGAGCTGTGGGCATACGTTTTTTGTTTCCACTTATCAGTATTAGGATTGTAAGTAAACACGTTGGATACTAGCGTCCAGAATCCAGAAGTGAAACCTTCTATTAGGAAAAATTTTCCTTTAGTCACTGCTATGGCAGCATAATGTCTTGGTTTTGGAAGAGAGGCTCCTTCAAACCACTCTCCCGAGGTTAGGTCCAATATCTCAACTTTATCCGTTACGCCTTGTGGAGAAAAACCTCCAATCACATAAATTCTTTAATCTAGAATAGCGATAGTCGCTTCGGTTCTGGTGGTTGGCGTTGGCGGAAAAGTTTCCCATGTTCCTAATCCCTGCGCTAACGATAATGAGGCTTGAAAAGATATATAAGTTAAAACAACAACGTGCGCAATAAATTTTAGGACTATTTGAACCCTTCTAATCTCAATTTATCCAAAGCTTTTATTTCTTTTATTACATCGGGTAGGTCGTCGATTTTGATCATGTTTGGGCCGTCGGATGGAGCGTTATCCGGATCTGGATGTACTTCGAGGAACAGTGCGTCGCAACCTACCGCGATGGCTCCGCGTATTAAAGGAGGGGCCATTTCTCGTTGCCCGCCGGAACGGTCGCCTTGTCCTCCTGGTAATTGAACGCTGTGTGTTGCGTCAAAAATTACAGGGTATCCTAAGTCTCGCATAATGATTAACGAACGCATATCGACAACTAAATTGTTATAGCCAAATGAAACGCCTCTTTCCGTCAGCAACAAGTTCCGGTTTCCTGTAGACTCTAACTTGGATGGTATGTTTTTCATATCCCAAGGAGCCATGAATTGACCTTTTTTAACGTTTATAGGTTTTCCCGTATTTCCTGCTTTGATGAGAAGATCTGTTTGTCGACAAAGGAACGCGGGAATTTGTAAAACGTCCAAAACCTCTGCAGCAGGTTCTACTTCTTCTTCTTTATGGATATCAGATAAAATAGGTAGATCAAATTCGTTCTTAACCTTTTCTAAGATGCGAAGACCTTCGGTAATGCCAGGGCCACGAAAATAGCTTAAGGAGGACCGGTTAGCTTTATCGTAAGAAGATTTATAGATGAGGTCAATGTTTCCGTCGTTGCAAATTTGTTTTAATCGTTCTGCTGTTTTAAGAGCGTGATCTTTCGATTCTATTACACAAGGCCCCGCGATTAGGGCAATAGGATTGTTGCCGCCTATGGTAATGTTTTTTATAGTTACTTCCCGGGGGGAATTAGATTTCTGTTGCATTGTTTTGTATATTACCGTTGATAGATTATTTTTGAGCGTCTTAACTGAAAATCGTTTTATTATAAGCTGGTTTTAAGGTTTTGTTTTAGAGAAAAACTTGTAGAACTGAGATTGAATAGACACTCATTAGAATTATTGAAATGCACTTAAAGCACTTAAAGCACTTCGCCCCAGTATAGCATGGCGCGAATTACCGCTTGTTTTCTGTTTAACTAGGAGGAAGAAGGTTTTGATTGAATTTACAATTAATCGTCCTTTAAAAATGTTGCGAATTATCTCGCCTGAATTTGACAATGATTTTGGGCAAAAGGAAGATCGACTGAAGCAATTTTTTCAATCTTTGTCCCCTGCTCTTAAATCGGGCGAATTGGTTTTGGAAGAATTTCGTCTGGGATGCTCCCAAACGTTATCTCGGTTATTGACTAATGGACGATATGACTTTATCTATTTTCCGAATACGATAAAAAATGAAACTGGAAAACTGGGAATAAAATTATATCTAGATAAAGATCAAAAAACTTTTTTACCAATAAATGAAGTTGCCGGTTTATTACCCAAAGACCGACCGCCATTTTTGGTTTCGGTGGAAGTGAGTGTGGATAAAGAGTTTAAAGAAATAGAGGATATTTTTTCTGAAAAAGGAGTGTTCCGAACAGTTGCGTTTTCTGGATCTTCAGATAATCCTGGTGGAACAAAAATGGTGTCTGAATTTTTTAAAGAACTTGTTTCGCGGATGCAAGAAGGGCCAAATCAAACGGCTGTCGAAGAAGCACTGGGGTTTGTGGGATTAGATACCGGTTCTATTCCGAGAGTATTTTTAACTTCTAAGAGCGCTTCTGATGAAAAAATGGTTTTTAAAGAAGATACTGGTGAACTCCGTACTTTAATAAATATAAAGCAATCGGCGGAGCCTTCTGCCGCCCCTGTTGGCTCGCAAAGCTTTATAGGGCGTTGGGATAGTATGGCGCAAGCTGAGAGTGCTATTGAAGAGGGAATACGGGTTCTTGAGGTTAACGGTTCTGCTGGAGCTGGTAAAACGTTTTTTGCTCATGAGCTGGGTTCTAAGATGTTGAGAACCTTGGAAGAGTCTCTTGCGGTTGAAAAAATATTTTTCATAGAGGGTCGCTTAGACGGCGGAAGTTTATATGGAGATTTGATCGATCGGCTTGAAAAACTTTTTTTCCGATTTTCAGAAGAAGCTCTTTCTCGAATTGTAGGGAATCAGATTGATTATCCTGATCCCAAAAATAAGGCAAAAGCTTTGGCGAAAGCACTAGGAGAACGTTCTTTTTTGTTTGTTTTCGATAATTTTGAGAGTTATTTGGATGATGATAGAAAAATACGCGATGCCACCTTGCAAGATTTTTTTAGCGAACTCGTTGCGAGTGTAGATTCAAGAGTACGGTTTGTGCTGATTTCTCAGCATCAACTTGAGCTTACTAAGAATATGAAAGCTGCAAGGGTTACGTTGAAGCCATTTTCAGTTTTCGAGCGGTTAGATTTTTTGAATTCGTTTAAAGAGTTTAATGATTTACCGTTTGAAGAAAAATGGGAAATCTCCGAAATTTGTGGAGGCGTTCCATTCGAATTAAATTTATTTGCTCATAACACTGGGACTAAAGTTGAACGGAGCGTGATTCTAAAAAAACTTCGCAGTCAAAATATTCCCGATTTTTTCTTAGGAGAAATGGCAAAGAACCGATTGCAGTTATTGACGAGCAGAGCGCTATTTAGGGACAACTCTTTAGCTTCGCCGATGTTTGAAGCGTTTTGGCAGACCTATTGTCAGGAAAAGAGGAAAGACGCGTCTGGATTTTCTGGAGATATAAAGATTTTGTCAGATATGAGGATGCTCGTTGCGACAAAAGAACCTGGCGATGAAATTTT
>CAWVUN010000035.1:0-9506 GCA_963932495.1 uncultured bacterium | reverse complement strand
GAATTTAAAACAGGAAACAGTATCAAACTTTAAGATTGAGAATGATATAAAGGCAATACCTAATTTTATCGTCAGTGCACTTCAAGACGAACCTGTTACTATCCACGGTCAAGGTTTGAGTTCCCGAGATTGGACTTTTGTTTCGGATACATGCGAAGGAGTCGACAAAATCCTTCACGCCGATATCAGTTCGGTTAGCGGACAAACTATCAATTTAGGCTCTGAAAAAGACGTCAACGTTTTGGATATTTCCAAAATGATTTTGAAGATAATGGATAAACCAGAAAGCTTATTAGATTACACCGATGATCGGCCGGGACAAGTCTCCCGCCACATTGCGTCAGCTCAAAAAGCGCGGGATTTGCTTCGCTGGGAAACCACTATTTCGTTGGAAGAGGGCTTGCAAAAAACGGTCGATTTTTACACCAATAATCCTAAATGGTGGGAACGTTACATTTGGATGAAAGAGCTTTGGGAGAAAAACTAAAACCTAAATGTTTCCCAATTTCTAGACGTCTTTAACTCTTTACCCTTTCCTCATTTTCTAACGAGCTTAAAACTTCCAGGATCTAAACACCATGCGCGTGGCAATTTTACAACCTTCATATTTGCCTTGGATCGGGTATTTTGATCAAATCTCCTCGGTAGACCGTTTTATTTATCTCGACGATGTTCAATTCACCCGAAGAGACTGGAGAAACCGCAATAAAATACGTACTGCAGACGGTTGGTCCTGGCTAACAGTTCCTATTGTCCAAAAAAAACGTTTTGCACAATCACTTCTAGAAACTCAAATCGACCCTGCCTCAAATTGGAAAACCAAGCATCTCAACACGATACGCTACAATTATGCAAAAACGCCCTATTTCGACCTTTATTTTCCAAAAATTGAGACGATAATAAATAGAGATTGGGACTTATTGCCTGACCTTTGCTTAGAGTTCACAGAAAACCTGAAAGAATGGTTAGGAGTTTCTACTCTAACTCTAAGATCTTCTGAATTAGCCGTTAACGAAAAAAAAGGCGATAAAATTTTAGCTCTTTGTCGTCACTTAGAAACAACTCATTATTTAACAGGCGATTCAGCTAAAGACTATCTGAACGAATCCGAGTTTTTAGGCTATAATATTCAAGTGGACTATCACCAATACAATCATCCATCCTATCTACAAAGATACGAAGGATTCATTCCGTATATGTCCATTATTGATTTGTTATTTAATGAAGGCGAAAAAAGCCTCGAAATCCTAAAACAAAATCGACCTCAGTCTTAGCAGAACTGATTTTAGTTTTTTAAATATACATATGGGAAATCCATTTACGATAAAAAATCTACAAAAACAATTTCCTCGGTTGTATTCAGCCATTCCCTTCTATTTATGGTCAAAGTACGCATTTCCACCGATGCATGTTTACTTTGAAGTGACCTATCGATGCAACTTGCGTTGCGATATGTGCCATTTCCTTGAAATTATTGAGGATACGGAGAAAAATAAGACTTATAAAAATGAACTTTCCACTGAAACCATCAAAGACGCGCTTTTAAAAATCTCTCGCCAAGCTGTCGTTACTTTCACAGGTGGGGAAGCTTTTATGAAAAAGGATTTCATGGAAATCATGGAGTTCGCCACGGCTCGCAACAAAGTTCATATTATCACTAACGGAACTTCTCTCAATGAAGCTGTGGTCGATAAAATTTTAGAGCGCAGACTGAAATCCTTTTGGGGTTCGGGATTGTTTTTTCTAGGCGTGTCATTAGAAGGAAAAGAAGAATTTCACGATCATTGCACTCAAATTCCTGGATCATTTAGAAAAACAACCAAGGGGCTGGAGCGATTGGTCGAAACCAAAAGACGCCTTGGAGCGCGTTACCCACTGATACATTTAACATGTGTCATTGGGAAAAATAATGTTGAAGATTTGGCTTTTCTCTATGATTACTCGGAGGAACTTGGCCTTGATGTTTGTAATTTCGTTTTAAGCAACCCCGCTGAATACTGGCACGGAAAAGGATACGACCAAGTAGAACACTTGCGTTCTCGACCAAAACCCATCGAAGAAATAGAGCCTGGGGTACTTGAAGCTCAATTGGATTTACTAGAGGAGAAAAGTAAAACCTATAAATCCCAATTGAGGTATTCGCCTAATGGCATTACAAAAAAAGAAATCTTAAGATATTATTCCAATCAAAGTTCCCATAAAGATTATCGTTGTTTTTCGCCATGGGCCAAGGTAGGAGTTTCTGCTTATGGCGACGCATTTAGCTGCCCACATTACCGGTTTGGAAATATACAAGACTCTCAAAATAAGATCGACTGGAACTCTAAAGAACACCAGGAATTCAGGCAATCTTTAAAAGAAGAGTCTATTTTTCCAGGCTGTTTGGGATGTTGTCAATCTGAATACGTCGGCGACTAAAGGTCGAGGTTGAAAGATTAACTCAATCTTGCGCAATATTCGTATTGCTGCTTTTTACGTTTTGACGTTTAAGAGCCATAATTGCTTTATTTAATTTTTCAATAGCTCAGTTTCCATAAAATGTTGAGATCTTCCTCCAATTATCCAATTCATAACGAAATACAAGAAGCTTTTTTTTGCTCATGATTGGAAATCGATCCGATCCATATTCGGATTCCAGAAGTTAAAAAAAGTAGCCAAGAAACCGATCCCAAGCCCTGAACAATTGAGAGAAATGATAGCTCGGTTTGAAGCAGCTATTAAAAAAAAACCAACGATTGTTCTTATCATTTCAAGCTTGGAGAAGCGTTGACCCATCTCCAACGCATAAGAGATTCTATTCCACATTTTTTAGAAGCTATCCGTATAGACCATAACTTTTGCGAAGCCTATTTCCGTTTAGGTCAGTCCTACGCACATCTGGGAAGAGACGAAGACGCTATCCCACAATTAGAAAAAGCGATACAACTAAAGTCAAATAGCGAAATCGTGAAAAAAGTTTTGGTTAGAGTCTATCAAGAGCAGTGCGTTTTCTTTGGAAAGTCAAAAAAATATAATTTAGCTATAGAAGCTTTTGAAAAATCAATTCAAGTATTTCCAAAGTTTGGGCCTGCATATCTATCTATTGGAATTACTTTCTTTCAACAAGGAAAATACGATCAGGCATTAAAAAAAATTGAAGCCGCTCTAAAATATGATAAAAATTTAGCCGTCGACTGTTATTACGAATTAGGTCAAATCCACGAAAAGTTAAGCGACACAAATAAAGCATTCAAAGATTATAAAAATGCCATTTCCGCTAGTCCAAGAGCAGCACTGCCGCAACTAGCTATGGGCCTGCTTTTCTCTAAAGAAGAAAGTTTTTTGGACGCGGCTAAACACCTCCAAGCCGCTGTTACTTATAGCCCACGAATTGTCTCCGAAGGGTTTTATCAACTAGGTAGAGCTCTTTTAAAACTCGAACGCTATTCAGAAGCTGTAGTGCCTCTAAAAAAAGCCTTGATTGTTACTCCAGGCAACCAAACAGTTAAAGACATCTTTGGTGAATCATGTTTCCAGATTGGAGAACAATTTGCCAAAGAGTACCGGGTTAGAGACCAAATCCAAATACTTGAAGAAGCTGTCAAAATCCACCCTTATTATGGGAAGTGTCAATTTGCGCTCGCGAAAGTCTATGATAACGCTAAAGATGGAAGCAATGCCGTTATCCATACCACTCTTGCTCAACAGGCATTTGAAAAAAGTAAAGAAGCTCAAAATGAAGGTCTAGCTTTAAAAACTTTAATGTCTTTATTCAAAAAATATAAGCTAAACTCTCAAGATTATTCTTCAATTAAATTACCTCCAGCGTACTAATATGGAAGGTCAAGAAAACGCTCCACAGAATATCGAGAATGGAGAACTCCAAAAAGATCTTCGTCTTTCCCATTTCACCATAGAACATTCTCCAGACCCTATTATCTGGGTCTATCAATTTGCTAATATTCAGAGAGTCAACCTTGCTGCATGTAAAACTTATGGTTATTCGAAAGAAGAAATAACATCTATAACCATCCAGGATTTAGACCCAAATTATCCTAAATAAACATGGAAGGAGTTTAAATCTGAGAAATATCTACAATTAGAAACTACAGGGATTACTAAAGCAGGCCTAACTTTTCCAGTTGAAGTGCATGCACATTACTTCGAATTTGAAGGAAAAGAGTATGGTTGCGCATATATGCGCGACATAACTTAGCGCACTTTAGTTGAAGCCAACTCTCGTTTTTCCCGCTTTACAATTGAGCACGCACCCTATCTTATTTTTTGGTTTCATAGATATGCCAATATAAAACACGCTAATGATGCCGCTTGCAAAACCTACGGTTATTCAAACTATGAAATAAATGGAATGCCAGTGTTTAACCTAATCCCCACCATGACCTCTGATAAATGGGAATCTTTTTGGGAAACCCTTACAAAGGAAGAAACCTTAGTAGTCAAATCCAAGGGAAAAACAAAAAATGGCAAAGTCTTTCCTACTGAGGTAAAAGCTCATTACCTTGAATTCGAAGGGAAAGAATTTGTCTGCTCTTTTACTTCAGATATCAGAATTCGGATAAAAGAACAAAAAAAGCGAAAACGATTAGCTACAGAAAAAGAACACTTCGAAAGCGAGTTAAAAATTGCGACATTAGTTCAAAACGATTTTCTACCGGAAAAACCTCCCGAACGATTTGATATTGATTTCGCGGCAAAAACTATTCCGGCAAAATTTGTCGGAGGAGATTTTTACGATTTTATTCCATTGGTAAGCGATTTACTGGCTCTTGTTTTGGGCAATGTTTCTGGGAGAGGAGTATCCGCAGCTCTTTATATGGCAAGATTGCTGAGCGATTTTCGCCACGTTGCGCCCATGACATTAACTCCAGCCCAAGCTTTAACAGAGGTGAATAAAATATTAACCGAGCGTTCGCGCAGAGGAATGTTTGCAACGACCTTACTTCTATTTTTAGGCTTAGAAACAAAGCTCTTAACCGCATCAAATGCAGGCCATCAGCCTTTAATTATAAAGAAAAAAGACCAAGTAGCTGTCAATTTGGGAAATGCCAACGGAGCTCCTATTGGAATTTTACCAAGCGTAGATTATCAACAAGATGAAATTCAACTTCAATGCGGCGATTTAGTTTTTGCTTATACTGATCGAGCTTCCGAGGCCATGAATGCCGATGGAGAACCGTTTGGAGTTTCAAGAATTAGAGATCGGATTGCTGATTTTTCAGGTTCCACCCAAGAACTAGTCGACCAGATAGAAAAAGATATTATAGAATCCGTTGGCGATAAGCCTGCCCATGACGACCTCACCTTCATCGCATTTCAAATAAAATAACCGTATCTATTCATTAAAATTTTTAAGATTATATAAAACTACATTTTCTTGTTCGTTCGCATCGTTGCGAGACACAATGGCCATAGCAGGCTCGATTTTACTCAAATTAAAAGGTTGATGAGGAACACCTGGCGGGATAAAAACGAAGTCGCCTTTCCGGTTGATCATGGTTTCCTTCAAACCGTCTCCAAATCGTGTTTCCACCTCTCCTTGCAGAATATAAATAGCAGTTTCAAAATCTTTGTGATAATGCGGCTCAGGTGAAGAGCCGGGAGGAATTACCACAAGGTTCATTGAAATTCCTTGCGCTCCAACCGTTTCTTTGGACACTCCTACGAAGTAAGGTAATTTTTGTTTGGTCATAATTTCGCTATCTGGTCTAACATATTGCACAGCTAACTTACTTTTACTCACTAGTTGCTCCTTCTCTATATTTTGTTAAATCTAATAATACTAAAGAAAATCATAATTAAACAAGTTAGGAGAGAACTCATACAATAATGGTATTAGCAAAATCAATAACCCTGAGTAATCTGGAGCTAACAAGGTTTTTTTTGGAATTGTTCTCCTTTTAGTTTCTGCCCATGCTTTTGGATATATTTTCCAAAAATGCAAAATGCCGAAAGTCATTTGTGAAATCGTAGGAGGAATTGTTCTTGGACCAACATTCCTGGGCCATTTTTTTCCAGAAATTCACAATTGGATTTTCAATGGTTTTGAGTCTGAAGGGAAATTACTGTCTGTAATTTATTGGTTTGGCTTAGTCTTCTTAATGTTCATATCTGGTTTTGAAGTCCAAAAATTTATTGACAGAGAAGACCGGAAAACAATTTTTGCGCTATTACTAGGTTCAACAGTGATTCCTTTTGTTGCGGGGTGGTTTGCTCCCAATTTTTATGATTTCTCTCCCTATCTAGAGGAGAAAGGAAACTCTGCTGCTTTTAATATTTTAGTGGCCATCGCAGTTGCAATAACCTCTATCCCCGTAATTTCGAAGATTTTCATCGATCTAGGTATTATTAATACTCGGTTTGCTAAAATAGTTCTTTCAACAGCCATGATTCAAGATGTCATTTTATGGTTAACTTTAGCCATCGCAACGGGAATGGTGTCTTCCGAAGTTGTTTCTATTTATAGCATTCTGCTAATGGTGCTTGTCCCTGTTTCGTTCTTTGGTGTCGCGTTGTGGATAATGCCAGGATTAATCAGGATGGGTAACGATTTAAAGATTAATTTTATAATTAAATCATCCGTCTCTGGATATGCTTTGTTTATCTGTTTCATTTTTGGCACAATGACTAGCATATTAAATATAAATATTGTTTTTGGAGCATTCCTCGCTGGAATTATTATAGGAACAATGCCTAATAAACAATTCGGCAACGGGAAAAGTCATATCAAAGAGTTCTCTTTAGCATTTTTCATTCCTTTATACTTTGCTATCGTGGGTTTGAAGCTTGATTTAATCAACCATTTTGATTTAATGTTTTGTTTAGGCTTCCTACTGTTCAGCGGCTTTTTTGAAACTCTCGGAACGATGCTTGCCACAAGATTGATCAAAAAAGATTGGCGCACGAGTTTGGACTTTGGAGCAGCTATTAACACGAGAGGCGTTCCAGGCATTGTTGTAGCGACGGTGGCGTTTGATATGGGAATTATAAATGAAACGTTTTTCGCTGTCCTTGTCATGATTGCTATAGTCACATCTCTTATAGCGGGTTGTTGATTTCGATGGGAGCTATCTAGAGGTTGTAAACTGTTTGAAAAAGATCTAACAGAGCGCACTCTCTTAAAACCCAAAATAAAAATAGGAGATAGTCTTATCTCCTAAGCAGCAGATCTAAAATATAAACGAACTATTATTTGGTGAGACAACCTACATATTTATTTCTATTATCTTAGCCTGGTAAACTTCAATCAAAAAAATACGGACTAATTGTCTATTTTCTATCGCTAAAAAAACTTAAAAACCTTATATAACTTTCTGCAATGTCTAAGAAACGCGCCCCATCCATTCCCGTAACTCAATATCTTATCATTTCCTTTTTTTCCGGTTTTGCAGTGCTATCGCTAGAGATGCTTGGGTTTCGATTTCTAGCTCCCTATTTTGGATATTCCACTTATGTCTGGGGCAGCTTGCTTGGTTCCATTATGGCCGCGCTTTCTGGAGGGTACTATTTAGGAGGTATTCTTGCCGACAAAAAACCAAAAGGGAGATTAGCTTATCAATTAATTTTGTATGCCACTCTTTACCTAATGGGTATTTTATTTTTCTACAAATCCATTTTAGGTATCTTAGCAAGTGGAGGCATTATTTGGGGATCGCTAGCTGCCTCTGTTTTTCTGTTTGGCCCACCTATGCTGTTACTCGGGATGTTATCGCCGTTCTTAATTAAAATAATAGCTCAAAAAGACGCTGTAGGGATGGCTTCTGGAAAAGTATTTGCAATCTCTACTTGGGGGTCTTTAACTGGAGTTTTTTTTACATCTTTTTATCTTATCCCTGAATGGGGAAGTTTTCGGACTCTTACTTTCGTCATTATTTTATTGGCCATCATCTATGTTTCCGGAAATTGTAACAGTTGGTTTAAATCAGGAGGCGGAGCTGCCATAATTGCTACGGTAATGATTTTCCCTGGTAATCAAGCATCAAGCGATGTCGTTTATCAAACAGAATCTGCTTACAACTTAATTCAAATTAAAAAAAATACTGAGGGATACTCATTACATTTAAACGATGGGCGCTGGACACATTCCAGTTATAAAAAGGGTTTTGTTTCGACAGGGAACTACTATGACTTTATGCTATTAGGAACTTTGCTAACCCCCTTCAAAGACGTATTGATTCTAGGAACGGGAGCGGGCACATCCATTAGGCAATTTTTGTTTTTCGAGCCAGGCGTTAAAATTGATGCCGTTGAATTAGACCCTAAAGTTGTGGCAGCTGGAAAACAATTCTTTGAATTACCGGAAGTCCCCAATTTAAAAATATTCGTTGAAGACGCGCGGCCTTTCTTGAAGAGAATTGAAAAAAAGTATGACGTTATCGAAATGGATATTTTTTCAGGAGGCCCATTTGTTCCTTTTTATCTTTCGACTAAAGAATATTTTAAGTTGATCAGCAATAAATTAAAGCCTAAAGGGTTATTGTTGATGAATTCTCTTAGAATCGGCAATAAAGACGATTTCTCCAACCGATTATCCCAAACCATATTGGAAGAGTTTCCGTCCCTATATAAAATCAATTTGAACAACAACGTTTTAATTTTAGCGACTAAAGAAAAAACTACTCTAAACTCGGTGAAGAAAATTTTATCTGAAAACACCGGCTCTAAAATCAAACCCATTGTCGAGTATGCGCTAAAAAACATTCAAGAATTCACTAGCGACACAAAAAATGGTATTTTCACAGACGATCAAGCTCCCACCGAAAGACTTGTGTTCGAAATGGTAAAGGATAGTTATAATTGAGGTTAAAGACAAACCACCCCCTGAAAATCAATAATGATGTAAATAGTTAATTTGTAAGGGTTTGACAGGTTTATTGATTTATGTTAGTTATGTTAAAATCACTTTTTTATAGGTCAAAACAAATTAAACCCTATTAAATTGTCTTTTATTTGTCGGTAATCTTTCCTTCTTTATCTAGATCAGAATCTTTTTCTAATTATTAGAATCTAAATCAAACAACTAAATCGTAATTTTTTATAATAAATGACTATTTCATTCACAAAAATGAGCGGAGCTGGTAACGATTTTGTCGTAATTGACAACCGAGAACCGGTCATCCAAGATGCTGCTAAACGAGAGTTTGCTCAAAAGGTCTGCGCCCCAAAAACATCTGTTGGAGCTGATGGAGTAATTTTTATCGAAAATTCAGATAAAGCCGATTTTCGCTGGGATTTTTTTAACTCCGATGGAAGTTCCGCCGAAATGTGCGGGAATGGCGGACGTTGCGTTGCACAATTCGCTGTAGACAATAAAATTGCTCCACCTAATTTATCTTTTGAAACTATCGCGGGAATTATTTCGGCTGAAGTTGGCGAACTAACTATCAAAGTAAAGCTGACAAATCCCTCTGGTTTTCGCCAAAATATTAAAATCAAAATGGAGTCTGGCTCTCATGCTGTGGATTCTTTAAATACTGGCGTTCCTCACGCGGTAGTTTTTTCCGATGATG
>CAWVUN010000034.1:0-9527 GCA_963932495.1 uncultured bacterium | reverse complement strand
TTCAAAAGAAAATATCTTACTTCCCTTTTGAAGGTAAATACAAAATTGTTATTATTGATCAAGCCGAGCAGCTAAACCTTCAAGCCGCAAACGCTTTCTTAAAAAGTCTAGAAGAACCGCCTAAAGCTACTGTTTTCTTACTAGTCGCTTCAAATATTTACCGATTACTTCCTACAATACTATCTCGCTGTCAAAGTGTCCGGTTCAACTTATTAACTCGCGATCATATCGAACAAATTCTTCGTTCTGAAAACCCTGAACAAGATTTAGACTTTTTAAAATTAAAATCTTCAAAAGCCAATGGAGATTTAGCGAGAGCAAGAGATAGTACTTCTCTGAACCTGGCAGAATTTCGAAAAAATGCTATCGAATTGATAGATAAAGTTTCATTTAATCAAATGGACTTGACCTTTGAATTCGCTCGGGAGTGGAAAAAAAGAAACGCTGAAATACCAGAAATGCTAGACGAACTATCGTATATTCTAAGGGACCTTGCTATAATCAAATTAGGACGATCGAAAAAAAACATATTTAACGGGGATTTGTTTGAAAATCTAAGCCTAATTGCTGAAAAGAAAAAATTACGATCTCTATATCAAATGTTTGAAGCCACTATCGAATCCAGAGTAGATTTAAGGAGAAATCTAAACGTGCAATTGACTTTGGAAAACATGCTTATTAAATTTTGCGAAGCAGGCTAATTATTTAAAAATATCTATGAAAGCCACAGCCAATAAAGATTGTTCAATAAAACCAACGACTCCCTCTAAGTTTGCAATTGGGATTCGTCAGCAAGGTCAAAGCGCTTCCCAGCAGTTTGATCCTCAATCTCTAAAACTGAGGGTGGGAGAAAAAGTAATCGTCTTAACCGGGTTTGGTGAGGTCCTCGGCACTGTAGCTTCAAATAAAATTATACGAACCTCCCCTGAAAAACAGCCTCCTTTATTCAAAGTTGTACGTAAAGCTCAAGACAAAGATTTAGAATGGATGAAAAAAAAAGAAACCTTTGAACAAAAAGGGAAAATTTTTTGCTTAGAAAAAATCAAAGAGCTTGGGTTGACAATGAATCTAAGCCGCGTTGTTTTTTTTGAAGAAGATAAAAAGATAACGTTTTTTTTCACAGCAGATGGCCGAGTTGATTTTCGCGAACTAGTTCGTATGCTAGCCGCCTTTATGAAAAGCCGAATTGAAATGAGACAAGTTGGAGTTCGCGACGAAGCTAAAGCCATAGCCGGTCAAGGAATCTGTGGCCAAGATCTTTGTTGCTCTAGGTTTTTAGATGACTTTACTCCCGTGACAATTCGAATGGCTAAAGATCAGGGGCTTGCTTTGAATCCAAGCAAAATTTCTGGAGTGTGTGGTCGATTAATGTGCTGCCTCCAATACGAACATGAAGTTTATCGAGAGTTAGTCGGTAGCATGCCTAAACCTGGCTCGCGAGTTCAAACACCAGAAGGTCCAGGAAGAGTTTTAAAAAATATTATCCTGGAAAAGCAAGTCACCATCGCCCTTGATGACGAAAGCTTTATGACCTATGATGTGAGTGAATTGGAATTTATTCCTGATTCCGCTCCCCCTGAAGAAAACAGATAAATTCTTTGGTTTTTACTTTAAAGCGACACTTTATTAAATAGCCTTCACTTTCCTCTCTAATATTAAGAATCAACAATGAGCTCGACTGAAAAATTATTTTATATTACAACGCCTATCTATTATGTAAACGATATCCCACATATTGGGCATGCCTATACAACGATAGCCGCTGATGTTTCCACAAGATTCAAAAAGTTAGAAGGTTACAAGACTTTTTTCTTAACGGGAACAGATGAACATGGACAAAAAGTTCAGCAAGCAGCTGAAAAAAATGGAGTTTCTCCAAAAAAACATGTCGATTCCTTACATAAAAGATTTAAAGACCTTTGGGTTCGATTAGATATTTGTAACAACGACTTCATAAGAACCACCGAAGAGAGACACACCTCAATTGTCAAAGATATCTTAAGCAAACTTTATGAAAAGGGAGAAATATACAAAGATACCTACGAAGGTTGGTATTGTATGCCCTGCGAACGCTTTTGGACAGAAAAGGACGTCTCCGAAAAAGTTTGCCCAGAATGTAAACGACCTATCCAGAATATTAAGGAATCAAACTATTTCTTCAAAATGGGCGATTATCAGGAATGGCTCACTGATTATATTCAAAGTAACGAAGACTTCATCAAACCTGTTAGCCGGAAAAATGAAGTCTTGGGTTTTTTAAAAAAACCTCTAGAAAATCTTTGCATTTCTCGGCCTAAAGAACGATTACCTTGGGGAATTCCCCTTCCCTTCGACCAAGATTATGTGACCTATGTTTGGTTTGATGCGTTAATAAACTACATCTCTATCCATGGCTCTGTGGAGCAAACACAAAAATCTTCTTTTTGGCCCGCGAGTCATCACTTAGTTGGTAAAGATATATTAACCACTCATGCCGTATATTGGTCTACGATGCTAAAAGCAATGGGACTGGAACTACCCAAAAATATTTTTGCGCATGGCTGGTGGACAGTAAATGGACAAAAAATGTCCAAATCTCTTCAAAACGTTGTGGACCCTAATTTACTGATCGATCAGTTTGGTTCCGATGTGATCCGTTATTTTTTAATGCGCGAAGTTCCTTTTGGTCAAGATGGAGATTTCTCGCATAAAGCCCTCATTGGAAGAGTAAATAGCGACCTTGCCAATAATTTAGGCAATTTACTTAACCGTTCGCTAAATATGATTAAAAAGTATTGCGATGGGAAAATCCCCCATCCCGATAGTAGAGATAGCTCTGATGAAAAACTAATATCAAAGGCAAAAGAAGTCGTTCCAGAAAGTCTCTCACATATAAATATGCTAGCTTATAATAAAGCTTTGACAAAAGTATGGGAATTACTTGATGCTGCAAATTTATACATAAACGACTCGGCTCCTTGGAACCTGGCGAAATCTGAAGAAACTAAAGGGAGACTCAACACGGTTTTATATAACTCCGCTGAATCGATTCGTATAGCCGCTATCCTCCTATATCCGTTTATGCCTCAATCGTCTGAAAACATGTTGCGTCAAATTGGTATCGAAACTCCAATTTTAGACCTTGGTACAAAATCAATTCAAAATTGGGGTGGTTTAGAGCCGGGTATCCAAATTAATCCAGGTCCACAACTATTCCCTAGAATTGACGATAAACAAGCCGAAAAAATATTAGAAGAAGTCGAATCACCTGGTAAAGAACCTGAAAAAAAACCGATCGAAAAAATGGAGTCTGAGCAAGTTTCGATCGAAGATGTTTTTAAAATAGATTTGCGAACCGGGAAAATATTAGAAGCCGAAAAAGTTAAAAAATCTAAAAAACTCGTTAAACTCAAAGTCGATATTGGGTGTGAAACTCGGCAGGTTGTTGCCGGAATAGCCGCGAGTTACGAGCCAGATCAGTTAATAGGAAGAACTATTATCCTAGTGGCCAACTTAAAGCCGGCTAAACTAATGGGAATAGAATCCCAAGGTATGGTTTTAGCTGGCAGCAACGACGACAAAATTGTATTAGCCGGATTTGATCAACAACTAGATTCAGGAATTAGAGTTAAATGATTATAGACACCCATGCACATGTTGATATGGATCAATTTTCAGAAGATCGTGAAGAAACTATTGAACGCGCTCGTGAAAGCGGTGTGGAATATATTTTAAATGTCGGCTGTGATCTTGCAAGTAGCGAAAGATCGATAGAGTTATCTGAAAAATACGATTTCATCTATGCCACTGCAGGAATTCATCCTCACGATGTTAAAGACATCGATGAGAATACTTATTTAGCTCTTAAGGAACTTCATTCTCATCCCAAAGTAATTGCTTTGGGAGAAATAGGATTGGATTTCTTTAAAAACTATTCCCCTAATGACATCCAAATAACTCACTTCCGTAAACAAATTGAACTAGCATTGCAACTTGGTAAACCCATTATTGTGCATTGCCGCGACGCAAAAGAAGAAACTCTCAAGATTCTTGCTGATTATTACCCAAAAGGTAGTCAAAGATCGGGAATCTTTCATTGTTTTTCTGGAGATTTGGAATTAGCGGAAAAAGGATTAGAAATGGGGTTTTACATTTCATTTGCAGGTCCAGTCACATTCAAAAAAAACCAACCCTTACAAGAAGTAGCCAAAGTGGTCCCCCCCGACCGCTTATTTGCAGAAACAGATAGTCCTTATCTCTCTCCAGTCCCAAAAAGAGGTAAACGCAACGAACCTGCAAACGTAAAACATACGGCCCAATTTCTTGCAGACCTAAGAGGTGTAACTATCCAAGATTTGGAACGTACGATGGCTCTTAACTTCTTTGAACTCTTTGGAATCGGAAGTGGCGCAGAAGCAGGAACGGTTTCCTATCAAATCAGGGAATCTCTTTACCTCAACTTAACGCAACGCTGTACTAACTCTTGCGTTTTTTGCTCTCGCATCACTCGACCCGTTGTTCAGGGATACAACCTCAAATTAAAACGGGAACCTTCTCCTCAAGAATTATGGGAATCTGTTGGAGATCCCAAAGACTACGAAGAAGTCGTTTTTTGCGGATTTGGTGAACCTACTTTGCGTTTAGACGCTATCAAAGAAGTAGCTAAAAAAATAAAAAGAGCGGGCGGTAAAACACGTTTAAATACCAATGGTCATGGAAACGTCATTAATAAACGAAATATACTTCCAGAACTAAAAGGACTGATTGACTCCGTATCGGTTAGCTTAAATGCAGACTCTTCAGAAGCTTATGATGAAATATGTGTTCCACTCCCATCTTTCCGTAATGGGATTTACGAAAAGGTTAAAGAGTTTATTGAAGAGTCAAGAAAGTACATTCCAGAAGTTCAAGCATCGATTGTGACCCATCAAGACAGCATAGATGAAACCCGGTGCGAAGAAATAACTAAAGACGAACTTGGCGTGAGTTGGAGAGCTCGTCGATATAATATGGTGGGCTAATTATGAAAATTTATATTGCTATAGGTTCAATATTTGGTGGACTTGCTGTATTACTTGGAGCTTTTGGAGCGCATTCGCTTAAAGCCGTTCTATCGGAAAAAAGCCTCGCCACCTTTATAACAGCAACTCAATACATGATGTATCATGCATTAGCTCTTCTTACTATTGGGGTACTTTCACTTCAAGAAGAGCATAAGAATAAAGTCAAAACTCCCGCCAAATTTTTCCTCGCAGGAATTTTACTTTTTTCAGGAAGTCTGTACATTTTAGCATTTGGAGGCCCTAAATTCTTTGGACCGATCACTCCACTTGGTGGGCTTTGCTTTATGATTGGATGGTTCTCTCTAGCAACAGCCTTTTTTAAGAAAACCTAGGAAAATTTAAATTCTTCTCTTTTTTTTCCAAACCCAGCCATTCTTCTTATTACTCCAAGCTATAAAGCTTGCAAGAAATAAAAAAGCGACTGTGTGTCCCCATGAAAGAGCTTCATTCCAAGGCAAATTGAAGGTGAGATTTGCTTTTATTTCGCGGGAATAATGTTTTTGCATTTCTCCATATTCAATAATTAAATGGATTGGATAAACTCCCGGGAGACTTTCTGGCATTTTTTCAACATCAACTTCGAAGGATTTTTCCTCTCCGCCACGTATAGTAAAGCCAAGCATATTCTTAAAGCTATCAGAAAATAATCCCGGAGGAAGCAATAACATTAAACGAACATTTTTGAACGATTCGGCAGGATTCTTTATCCAAATCCTTAGACGGGAACGCTCTCCTACTTCTAAAGTTTCGATTTTACCACTCACTGCAGAACCGAGTTTTTCTTCATAGAAAAAAGAATCCATAAAGGTTTGCGTCAGCCAATCCTCTTGTTTTTCCAACTTATATTTAAAAAAAATCGCTAATGGATATCTGCCAATTCGCAATAGCTTCGGGTGATTTTTATTAACTATTTGCTTGATCTCACCAGGATTCAACTTCATTACCATCGGTGCCATGTCCATTGAATGATGAAAATGAAACATGGGATGAACATGATAAAGCGGTTCTCCAGAAATATTTTCGTAAATCACGCGAATCTCTACTTCCCCTTTAGCACTGACTTGAGATTCGGACGAAACTTTTAAGGGCTTATCTTCGGCAAAGGAAACATTAGTAAATGTTAGTGAAACAAAAAGAAAAACTAAGAGAAAATATTTCATAGCTATCTAAAGTTTATCGTATTTACTAAAATGCTTTAATTTCTAATCAATATATTTCAATATCACTTACTAAAATTCAAGCATCTCTTAATAAATAAAAAAACGTCAAGAGAATTAAGGGGTTAATGCAAATTAAAATATCTCCACAAACGTATTGAAAAAAATACAAAATTTTGAGATCACTAAAAACTAATTAATATCGATATATTTGTTAAGTCTACTAAGCGCTCATTCTATCGGGTAAATAATTCACTTCACTTACGGCTCTAAAGTGACATAGTACCCACCGGTTCCTCTTTGAACTAATAACAAAATACTGCTTCGTTTTCCTGCCTCGACTATAGCGTCGTTGAAATCCTTTTCATTCCTAATGTTTGCCTGGTTGATTTGGCGGATAACATCTCCAGAACGAATACCAGTTTTTCTACTTGCTCCTTTAGGATCTAAATAAACTACAACAACACCTTTTCGCGTTGATAACTGAAAGCGATTAATTGACGCTTGACTTATATCCTGAACCCGAATTCCTAACCAGTGTAAAGTAAAGTCCGGAGCGTATGCTTTTGGAATTGACGAAACTCGCATTCTCAAAGTTCTCTTTTTATGCCCTTGAATAATACCTAAGCTTAAAAAATCGTCAATCGTATAAGAAGACATAGTCTGTTCATAATCTGATTTATTACGTACCTCATGATTATCTACAGATAAAATAAGGTCTCCCTTTTTTAAACCAGCTCTCCCAGCCGGACTTTCTCTAAAAACTTTTACAGATAAAACTCCAATCGGACGATCTAGTTTAAAATACTGGTAAAGACTTTCGGTCATATCTTGGACTGTAACTCCCAACCAACCTCTCCTAACTTTACCAAATTGAATCAGATCGTTAACAATACGCTTTGCATGATCGATCGGAATGGCAAAGCCAATACCTTTGGCTTTTTGATAGATCGCTGCATTAATCCCAATCAAATCGCCATTTATATTTAAAAGAGGTCCGCCGCTATTTCCTGGGTTAATTGAAGCATCGACTTGGATAAAGTCGTTATAAACAACATTCTTCCCTGATCTTATCGTTCTATTAAGAGCACTAATGATTCCCTGAGTTACGGTGTGACGCAAACCAAAAGGATTTCCAATAGCCAAAACGGTTTCACCAATCATTAAATCATCTGAACCACCCATTTTTATATGAGGTAGTGAGTTATCCGTATCGATTTTAATTATTGTTAAGTCTGATTTAATATCGGCCCCAATCAAGCGGGCTTTAAAGGTTCTACCATCTGAAAGTATCACTTTGATTCGAGAAGCCTTATCTACCACATGTTGGTTGGTTATAACATAACCTCTTGGGTCAATAATAACTCCAGATCCTAAGCTTTGCCTTTTATTACTTCGCCTTGGCAATAAGTCCTTAAAAAAGTTTTCAAAAGGATTGTCCCTCATCCCTCTAAAGGGGTTTCTATTGCTACTAGAAATTTCTTCGGTATAAATATTAACAACAGCGGGGCCCGCTTTTTCAGCGGCAATAACAACGGGGGTTTTACGATTAAAGTCCGGGCGTGCGGAAACATTCCCAAATTGCAAAAGGTAAACTACTAACAATATAATTGCTATTACATTTTTCAAGGAGCGGAAGGATACTTTCATAAAGAGAAAGGGCGGTACAATTCAAAAACCGCCCTTGTATTAATTACAAAACGGATCATAAACCTGTTTTTACCGCAATATAAATTGTGCTACCACTTCTTTTTACTAATAACAAAACAGTGCCTTCTTTTTTAACTTTTGAGGTAGCCATTTTGTAATCAGCCATACTTTTAATGGGTTTGCGATTGACTTCAGAGATAACATCTCCCCTTTGAACCCCAGCTTCCCCTGCCGGATCTCCGGCTTGCACATCGGCAACCAAAACGCCGTCAGAATTTTCTAAATCCAAGCTTTTGGCTAACTCTGGGGATATATCTTGAACTTGAAGCCCAAGAGGATCTCCCAAAGAAGCAACCACTTCTTCAGAATCTTTCAACACGTCTATCGTAACGTCAATAATTTTTCTTACTCCTTCACGAACCACTTCAACCGGAACAGTTATACCAGGAGAAGTCCCCGCTACAACTTTTGGCAGCGTTTCCATCTTAACTATTTTTTTATTATTAAACTTTACGATAACATCTCCACGCTCTATACCACCTTTTGCCGCTGGACTATTAGGAATAACATCCCCTACCAGAGCACCTTCACTTTGTTCTAATCCAAAAGAACTGGCTAATTCAGGAGTGATTTTTTGAATCATAACCCCTAACCATCCGCGGGTTACGGAACCATTTTCTTTTAAATCATTCAGAATATTTCTAGCTAAATTAATCGGAAGAGCAAAACCAATACCAACATTCCCTCCAGTATTGCCAGAGATAATAGCAGTATTAATCCCAACAACATCTCCTCTAATATTAATTAGAGGTCCTCCACTATTTCCTGGATTGATAGAAGCGTCAGTCTGAATAAAGTCGTCATATGGACCCGCTCCAATATTTCTGCCTTTTGCGCTTACAACGCCAACAGTTACAGTTCGAGTTAAACCGAAAGGGTTACCTATCGCCATAACCCATTCCCCAACTTCTAATTCATCCGAGTTTCCCAATTTTAAAAATGGAAATATTTTCTTTTCTCTATCATCTAAAATAATTTTTATTAGTGCGATATCCGTCTTCGAATCAACCCCTATAAGCTTAGCGTCATATTCTTTTTTATCTTGAAAAGTAACTTTAATTTCGTCTGCGTCTTCAATAACATGGTAATTAGTCAAAATATGCCCCTCATTATCAATCACAAAACCTGACCCCATACCACGTTTTGGCCGACGTTCGTTCTTCTCTCCAAAAAAACGATCGTAAAAATCTCGGAAAGGGTCTTGCCCTCTACCATTCGGTTGACTAGGACGAGGCCTTTTAAGAACTTTTCTCTTAGCTTTGGTGCTTACATTCACCACCGAAGGGTTTTCTTTTTTCGCAATTTCTACAAAAATATTCGATCCTAAAGGCCCATCACCAGCACTAAGCGCCATCGCAGAATTTATCAGACTAAACTTATTTTCTTCAAACGCTGGAGAAAAAAGTAAGGTTAAAAATGAATAAAAAAAACATAAAACTAAAAACCTAAAATATCGCGACTGCATGGAAAGCCTCCACTTATTGATAACCATTGATTTATTGCGTAGGGGATGTAAAAAATTTATACTATTATAGTTTTTTTTAATATGATGGGAAATAATGCGCAACTAAATCAATCCTTCTTCACGCGCCCTCGAAAACCTCTTATAAAATATTTG
>CAWVUN010000033.1:0-9555 GCA_963932495.1 uncultured bacterium | reverse complement strand
GAGCAACATTTATATTTTGCAAAAAAGTTGAAAAAGGCAAGGCTGGAAGATATCCCAATTCAAGTTTTAACAGTAATGGGTAATGACGATAGACGCCGTCCGAATCGCTCTGAATATTGATATGACCTTTAGTAAAACTTTCATTTACATAATCTTGAAATGGGATTAAGGATGGATATGCATAAATTGGAGCAATCGCCCCCTTTTGAATTGGCATTCCCATGAATGGTAATAATTGCCTGGAGTTCCATTTTTCTTCTTGAGGAGTGTATGGATTTTCATCTTCCATATTTAATCCAAGAGGTAAATAAACTTTTCCTAATTCCAGCAAAGACCGATTGAACTCTTTATTGGATTCTGTATCCCGTTCAAAACGGAAAATAAAATCATAAATTGTCGCTTCCGGTTTAAGCGAAACAAGCGACTTATTGAGCGATGCATATATTTTTCGATTCAATATAGTTTGTCCAAAATGTTCTTTTGTCTGATCTGTTTCGACAATCATCGAAATATTTGGAGAAACTCGAGTCCCATACCCCTCCTGAATAGCTTTTTGGTAAAACCTATCTAAAACTTGATAATCCCAAGTAGTCCATATGTCTCCACGGACAAACCAAAAAATAGCGACGAGTAAAAATAAAACACCCGCGAGAATAAAACCCGTTTTCGGGCATATTTTATTTTTCAATATAAGATTCATTTTTTTTATTAAGTGATGTTCCTAAAATATTGTAGTAAAGAACTCCTAGCTCATGTGGAGAAAAAATTCCGTATTTGGAATACCCCTTAGAATCGTCCATTCAGTGCTTTACCATTCATAAAGAAAATAAATCAATCTGCTCTGTTGGGTTTAAGCAAGCGGAGCTATCGTTTTTGACAAAATTAACCGCTTTAGAAATCGAGCGCACGCTCATTTTTTCAGCAGAAAATGGAACCAGTAAAGATTTGAGCTCAGATAAAGTCGCTTTGGGGTTGAGCCAATCCGAATAATTTTCAGGATTTAATATAACTGGCATTCTATGATGGACCTTTCCGATTAAATCATTTGCTTCGGTAGTCGCAATCGAAAAAGTTTGGATTGATTCCTCTTTCCCTCTCCATTCCGACCAAAGACCTGCCATACCAAATAGCTCATTAGATTTTAAGTTGATATACTGTGGAGTGTTGTCTTTAGTTTTTCGCGCCCATTCGATAAAACCATCAGCAGGAACCAAACACCGTTTACTTCGAAAAGAATCTCGGAAAGACGGTTTTTCATCAATAGTTTCGGAGCGTGCATTTATTGTTTTCATGCCAATCAATTCATCTCTCGCCCAATGTGGAATCAATCCCCAACGTAAAGCGCAAACTTGTCTCTCATCATCTTTCTGAATTATTGTTGGCACCGTTTGCGAAGGTGCGATATTAAACCTTTCTTTAAAATCTAGTTGGCTTGCCTTGACATTAAAATGCGTTACAATGGCTTTGAACGGTTTGGCTAAGGTATATCGGCCACACATCTTTTTTCTCCAATAAAACAATTTAAAAAAATCAAAAGAACTGAACAACCCGTGTTCTTTTTTATCTTTTATTTAATCTTTCGGATAATAGTTGAAAATGAAACAAAGTAACAAGAAAAAATATTCAGGAGTATTTCGCGATGGCAATGCAGGGAAGTTAGCAAAAAAACGTTATCGCGATAGACGAGTTCGATTGATGAAGCGGGAAAACAAATTAATGGTCTTAACCGGAGTCCCTTATGGTCCCGGCGAAGAAACGGGATGGGCTTATGCTCATTGTCCAACTTATCAAGAACCGTCAATCATGTATCTAACCGGGGTTAATCAAAACCGAGTCATTCTACTACTTGATCCGAGTTCTAAAGAATCTGACGAAATTTTGTTTGTCGGGGAGAAAGACCCTAGACTAGAGTTTTGGGATGGGTTCCGTTTCGGGGTGGGAAACCCTAAAAGCGTTAACGAAGTTAAAAGTGTCACAGGAATTGCCGACATCCGAGATATAGACGATTTTGACGAAGTTCTCAAAGAAAGATTAAAAAAACAAAAAAAGAAAGAAATAGGAACATTGTGGATTGCAGGAAAAGTAGGAAAACGAGACCGCGTTTTAACCGGCGATCACAATTGGAATTTTAAAAATCGGGTGAATCGATTATTGCGCAAATGGAAAGCTCCAAAAAACGCATTATCAAACATCATGGACTCCCATTTTGAGTTACGGCTTCCATTAGATAAATATGACACCGCTAATACGCGTAAGGCAAACGATATCACAGCAGAAGCATTTAGAGAAACGCTCCGAAACATTAAAAAATTCAATAACGAAAGCCAAATCGCTGGGTTTCTCGAAGGCCAGATGTTGATGAATTCTTCTTATGGATTGAGCTTCCCATCCATTATCGCATCAGGTTCTAACGCAACCATTTTGCATTACATGAAAAACGATGATGATTTTTCTAAAGGGGAAATGGTATTGATGGATTTTGGCGTCCGGTGGATGACCATGCATGCAGATATATCTCGAACATTTCCCATATCGGGAAAATTTGACCCCTTACAAAAATTACTTTACGAAGCAGTTCTGCAAGCACAGTTAAACGTCGAAAAAAAAGCCAAAGTGGGAGTCACCATTAAGGAACTAAATGAAGTTTGCTGGGGAACAATCAATGAATGGTTAGACAATGACTTTAAAGCTCTCGGGGGAATGTATAAACTCAAATACAACAAACAACCGCATGGCGTTAGTCACTTGATGGGCGAGCAAGAACATGATGGAGATCCATTTCGCATGTATTTAACTCAACCTATGAAAGAAGGCTGGCTCATTAGCAACGAACCCGGATTATATGGAATTTTCAAATTAAAATGGAAGGGGAAAACTTACGAACAAGAAATTGGAATTCGAATAGAAGATAATCTAATGATCGGAAAAAGAGGCAGCAAAAACCTATCGTCTACTCCAAAAACAGTTGCTGAGATTGAACGACTAATGGCTAAAAGATAATTAAAAACTGGGTCAGTAAATATATTTCGTTAAAGCAACTATAATAGCTTCTCCCACTAAACAATGGCTACAGTGTCGGAATACGTTTCGCAGTATACCCCATCACTTTTGTGCCTTCTAAAATATTTGAACATACATTACAACCAACCCCAATCGTTACATTATTGCCGATCCTCACATTATCAATAATTCTACTGCCCAGGCCCACCCATACATCATTGCCTATTGTCACTGAACCTCCAATACATGAGTGAGCTGTAATTAAAGTGCGGGCGCCAATGGTAACATTGTGAGCAATATGCACATGATCGTCTACCTTTACATTGTCTCCAATTATTGTATCTTTAAGACTGCCTCGGTTAACGGTTGTATATGATCCAAGTTCAACCCCATTTCCTATAACTACGCTACCCAAATGGGGAAATCGTAGAGGGATTTCATTTTCATCCCTTTCGAAACCAAAACCATCAAATCCTAAAACAGCATAAGGCTTAACAACACAATTAGAGCCAATAGAAACAAAATCACCAATCGTCACTCCGTCTGCAATAAAAGTGTTAGCCCCTATACGAACACCCTTCCCAAGTATTGCGCTCTGCGAAACCGTAGCAGTTCGGTCAATAATTTCTGAATGCCGATCGGCAAACCCAATGTCTTCAACCAAATATGTAAGCAAGTGTACAAAACCCAACCTTGGTCTCAGTACATTTAAATTTCGATCATATGGTAGCGAATTTTGAGGACAGACTACCCAACCTTCATCGGACCTTAAGTCCATCGGTTTTGTCGAAAATGATAAACATCCTTTGCCTGATTGAGTTAAGTTAGTAATGTAAAGAATCTCTTCATCTGTTTTTATTTCTAATGGTTTGCATAATTGATTTTTGCTTCGAAGCAATTCGGCCAAAGTAGAAATCTCGCAGCTCCTATTTAAACTAAACATCACTTTCTCCAAAAACTTCCTCCAAAGAATGCATTATATTCGCAATATAATTTGATAATTGTTGATTTTTTTTAGTCATCAGCTTACAAAAAATACTAACTAGGATATAGAATAATAGTTTAGAAACCCTTCGATGTTACTTTTCAACTGAAGCTCTATGATTGCATTTTCTTGAAGCGATGCCCTATAGCTACGTTTGCAATACGAATCTTTTTAGGCATCATGTGGTCTTGCAGGGAAGCCTTAAGATGTTCCTTAAACTTTTTTAATTCAAAGTTAGAAAAATCAGATGGCTGGACCGTCATCTCTACGTGTTGTCCAGTGATAGGATTTCTTTTTGAATAAACTTGTACGAGTAAGTCGCTTGAAAAAGTAAGCGCAACTCTTTCAACTTCTGACGCCATAAATTTTAACCCACCAACATTAATGATATCCCCAATACGCCCTGTAACCTTATAGAACCCATCCTTCTCTTCGACAACATCTTTTGTGTCGTACCACCCTTCTTTATCAAAGGGGGAGGAAGCGTTTAAATAACCAAGCATACGCGATTGCGAACGAATCTGAAGAACATTATCTACAACTCTCGTTTCTACTCCTTCGCCTCCAATTTTCATAAACAAGCTATTTCTTGCTTCAGACTTAACGCGCACTATCCCAAGTTCGGACATTCCAAATGTTTGCCGAAAATCCACATTAGGCAGCAATCGACATAGCTCATCTAAAGTTGGTTGATCCATACGTTCAGTACCATACGTAATGATTTTGAGAGATGAAGGTGCTTTGTTTGTTACAGCACCGCTCATCAACATCATTCGCAGAAAAGTTGGTGTCGTAGGCAATGCTTCCACCTCATACTCAGCGCAAGTCTCTAAAATCGATTCTACTGTTCTACTTCTGGCGGCAATAACTGTTCCTTTGTTAAACAACGTATGAAAAAGCGTATTTAAACCGCCAATATGGTCGAAGAGCAAAAAATTCATCGTACGTAACGTTGGACGAGAAGTTTCAAAACGCTTTAGGAATAGCGTTAGATCATGCAAAATAGCCTTAGGACGTCCAGTTGTTCCAGTCGAAAAGAGAATTAACCCTGCATGTTGTTTCTCTCTTAATGTATCTATCAGTTCATGTCTTTCGTCGTGCACCCTACGCTCAACAACATCCTTCTTTATGACTATATCCACCAATGCAGATTCAAAGAAATACTGATGTTCTTTTTTTGTATCTACTGTTAAAGGGACAACAATTGCTCCTAAGTCAATAACGCGAAGCAACGTCAATATTGTAGAAGGATCAAAATCTCCTATTAAAGCAATTACATCTCCACTTTTAACTTCAGATAGATCAATCGGCTTTTGTGCAGCAATATCGCTAAACGTTAAGTTCGCAGAAGGATGAACAAGGAAAGGGTAATTAATATCTTTCCATTTCTCACTAAGTACATCAATGAGGACCATTAGATTCCACCTACACTCAACACTTGACCGCTTAGCGATTTAGATTTATCGTCAATTAATAACTCTACAAGGTCGCAAACATCGCTTGGAACAAACTGTTTTGGGATAATTTGCTGAGCGACGATTTGTTTGATCTGATTATCACTGACGCCTTTGAGCAAATCGGTATTGATTGGGCCTGGAGAGATACAATTCACACGCACATTAAAGTCAGCCATTTCTCGCGCAAAAGAGCGAGAAAATCCCTCAACGCCAGCTTTTGATGCGGCATAAATGGATTCGCCTTTCAATCCAAGCGCCACAGCAATAGTCGAAAAGTTGATAATACTTCCTCGCTTATGTCTAAGCATCAATGGCGCAAACAACTGACAGCAGTTTATTGTGCCAATAAGGTTAGTTTGAATTATGTTTTGCGTAGTTTTCCGAGGTGTAGTCACTGCCAAATTCATAGAAGCAATTCCAGCTGCATTAATTATTCCTTCAATAACGGCTTTACGACCCTTCAATTCTTTCGCAACCGACTTTACTTGTTCATAGGAAGAGACGTCGCAACTCAAGATATCAACTTTCAAATTACTTTCACGTGCAAGTCCAAATACATCATATCCTCTATCATTCAACCTTTGAGAAATGGCCTTCCCAAGTCCTCTACTTGCGCCGCTTACAATAATCATTGTTGAGCTTTATATTGATCGACGAATTCCTTCGCCAAAGACTGAATAGATCTAAAAATACTACGAGACTTGGACATTGCCGTATCAGAAGTCCAATCAAACTCAAACTCAATATCGCTTGCTTTATCCTCTAACTCAAGACACAACTCAACAAGTTTCATTGAGTTAAGCGCGCTATAGCCACCTAAAAGAGGCATGTCATCTGCAATTTCTAAATCAATTCCGTCTTGCCTAAAAATTTCTGTGATCAATTCTTTAATAAGTTTGATTGCTTGAACTGAATCCATCAGCTTTTTTCCCTCTTTAAGTTCACCATTCAGCCGAAACACCTTGATAAATTGAAGCAGATATCTTCAGCTCCTTACAAAGCTCTTTAATCCACTTCAAACCATCTTTAAAAACATACTTTGCGACTACAACACTTTGGTTTTCAAGTGGATTTCACACTCCATAAACTAATTAAGCGTTCTCAGTAAAACATCCCGCTTTACGAAAATATTTCAATACCAAGGCCTTCATCCATCCGTTTAATATTAGCAATATGACGTGAAATCTCAACTGAAATCATTCTACTTCTTCTAAGCTTCCAGATAAATCCTGTCTTTTGAATGTAGATCATTGATAAACGAAAATGGCATCAACTTCCTTCCATCAAAATAGCATTTCCCGTCAATCATCGAAATTATATATCAGAGCTAACTTCAGTTGAGTCATACGTTTACAGTCGCCATAATTATCGTATTGCTACTCTATTTCTCTGATAAAAATCTTTATAGAGACCGCTGCCTTAGTGTTTAATTGGAATATGGGGGGGTAAAAATTTTATTGCTAATCGCAGATTTATTCACTCTCATCTCTTAAATTATGCTAAATCAATATATGAATCAATAATCTTTTTTCATCAATAAATTAGGTGTAAAACGTTCTACAGAGGATCGTTTAATTTGGCGATTTGTATTTAATTCAGAGCATATAGAATATCTGTTATTGAAACAACATATTGAGCTAGATTTCATCTGACTTTATTATTAATATGTTAAAAAATTAATTGGAGCTAGAATTGAACCTAAGCGACTTTAGCTACGACACATATCAGAATCTTTTGCACATTTTACTTAAGTCTAGACGCAATTTATGTTTCAGGGATTTTTGCCAAGCCCCTCCCAATGGTAATTTCTTATTATTACGCCACGACGTCGATTACACTCCCAAAGCTGCCTTGCAAATAGCCAAACTGGAAGCCGACATGGGAATAAAAGCGACTTACTTTGTCCTTTTCAGCTCTCCCTATTATAATTTATTCAATAGTGAATATATTTTATTTCCAAAAAAACTAGCTGAAATGGGACATGAAGTTGGACTTCACTACGACTTGGAAGTTTTTGAAACATTCACCAACAAAAGCCCAATTGAATTACTAAGTTTAGAAATAGACACACTTTCAACACTGACAGGTATTGAAGTAAAATCTATCGCTATGCATAACCCTTCTTTATCTGGAGCCGATTTATTTAGAAACACCAAGTTTGTAAACGCTTATGACGACAAATTCACTAAACAAATACCATACTTTTCTGATAGTTGTGGCGCATGGAGAAGTGATTTTGTAAATCACATCAAAAATCAAAATATTCCCCCCCAGATGCAATTATTAATTCATCCAATTTTTTGGGGAAAAACTTCTTTGAATAGATGGGAAAAGTTGGATTTTTTTATAAATAGTAGGAAAAACGAACTATCAAACGACCATAAATATATAAAGGATATATGGAACAACCACCCCGGCGTCATTACGCACGATAAAAGGAATAATCTTTAATAAACTGCTCCTCAACCTAAAGCTATTCCAAAATCCATATCGCCTCAACCTATTGTTATTTAAACAATCACCACATAAAATGTCGGTAAAAAATAGGGGAAAAAGAAATCCCTTGTACCTTAAAGCCATAGAAAATTAAATACCAGACCGACTACCCTCCGAAAAACTCTTTAAATATGAGTATAATTTGATTATTAAAGTACAAAACACCAAAACTCTCTTGGCTCATATATTAGGAATACTTTATGTCGCTCTTGTCGGGTTTCAAGTTTTTATCGACGAATTTCAAAACGAGAAATTCGTTTTTTATTACTACAATCAAGAGGTACCAGCAGCGCACTCAGATCAAACTTTTATTATCCCTCTCGCTTTTTTCATTATCACCATATTCTTCGGCATCCTTTTTTATCTTATAAAAATTGAAGATAGCCTTAAACTTATTTTTCCTAAAATATTGCTATCAAGTTTTTTAGTCTATGGATATATTCTTCTACTGACCCTTCAAGCAGAAAATACGGGAGGAGCCTTTTTTTGGCCGGTACAAAATGTTGATTTTCAATATAAAGCGGAATACTGCGAGGTAATCATATTACTTCTTTTCTTGGGCTTCTATTTTTTCATCCTAAAAAGTTGTTTTTTCGGAAATAGAGCTTTAGGAAACTTCATCTTCTTTATTCTCTATTCGCCTTTAATTTCATTAATTTATTCAAATGAGGCGGCTACCCATATTGCCCTTATCATTTATGCTAGTTTGATTTTTATATGTTCAAAAAACTTAGACTTCACGCCAATGAGGAAGATCTTTACAAACTATGGGATTCAAATACTATTAATTTCAACCGTTGGTATTGCTTTCATATTCAGGCTTTGGACGCTTCAACATCTGGAGAACATTGGATTGCGAAATATTCCAGGGTTCGCGGCAGACGGCCCTCATTCCTATCAAGCAGCCCTAGGTTTTTTTTCCAATCAACCAATTTACTCAGTCGTTCCCTACTCCTATTCTCTTTTATTTTTCTTTTTTTTAAAAATTGCGTCCTTAAATCTCGTTAAAGCTTTAACAATTCAATGCTTAATCATTTCTTTCACTCCATTGGTAACATTCTTTATTTGTCGAACCGTTTTCAATCTTAAAACAGCAATCATTGTCTCCATCTGTTCTGTTCTTTCATACGAGCTTCTTCACTTTTCGGTAATCGTTCACCGTACTGGATTAGCAAGTTTCTTTCTTATCGTTTACATACTTGTTTTAATCAAATCAACAAACAATCTTAAAGCCAGTTACGGTGCCATATCCGGTTTTCTCATTGGATGGACCATTCTTTTAGAAGGGTTCCTTGCTCCTATTGCTATATTATCTTTGGTTCCTATATTTCACAATCCCACTAAAAAAATAGTTAAGTTTCTCTGTTGCTCATTACTGGGTCTTTTGATTGCCGAAATAATTTTCAATTATTATATTCTTGGTATTTATGATGAAATTATGCCATTAGGACGTAAACTTCAGAATACGGTCAGTTGGTTTTCAAATTGGATAAACGGGAATCACGCTATTTCCATTCGAATCAAAGAAATGGGCTTTAACCCTTTTGATTTTCCAAAAAAGAGTTTGGGAATGTTTTTAGAATCGCCTATTGAAATTGGCGGACTAATCATTATGAA
>CAWVUN010000032.1:0-9656 GCA_963932495.1 uncultured bacterium | reverse complement strand
TAAGATCAGGCTTTAATCTGCTGATCTTGAACTTGATCTTTTCCTTCACTTTCTCCAGCAAGTTGTTTCCACCATTCCTGAACGTATTTCAACGAGCTATTAAAAGAAGACAGTAATTCAACAGATTTTCCTTGTCGATATAATAGATTACGTATCGAAGCGTATAAATAAGCAGTGTTGTCTTCAATTTTTGCCGATTTTGATGAAATCGCTTCCATTTCAGCGGCTCCATCCAATAATTTTTTCACGTCAATTCCAGCAACAGCCATTGGCAATAAACCAACGGGAGTCAATACAGAAAATCTGCCGCCAATATCACCTGGTATTTCAAAAGACCGAAATCCTTCTTCATCTGCCATAGATTTTAACGCGCCTTTTTCTTTATCTGTCGTCACCAAAATTCTCTTTTTAGCTTCTTTGTGGCCATATTTTCGGATTAGTGCGTCTTTCAATAGTCGAAACGCTAAAGCTGGCTCAGTTGTGGTGCCCGATTTTGAAATGACATTTATAAAAAAATTTTTACGATCAATCAACTCCAACAAGTCAGCCATGTAGTCAGAATCAATATTATGCCCAGCAAATAATATCTGAGGTACTCCTTTTATATTTTCTGGAAAAGAGCTCGACAGAAATTCAATACCCGCTTTTGCTCCTAAATAGGAGCCTCCAATTCCGACACAGACCATTGCCTCCGCTTCGCTACGAACTTGGCCTCCAACTTCTAAAATTTCGTCCAAAAGGCTCTCGTCAAACATAGACGGCCCTTTTAGCCATCCTAGATATTCACTACCTTCGCCTTGCTTATCCATTAATAATTGATGAAACTTATTCACTTCCATTTGAAGTCCAAAAATTTGGGACTCATCCAAAAACTCTAATATGTTTTGGTAATTTAAACTTAGGTTAGCCATGAATACTCAGGAAGTGAACAAATAATATAGGAAAAAGCTAAACATGTTAAGGATTTATATTAGCCTGTTTGAGATCTAATCGCCATGCAAATCAATGCTTAAATCATGAATTATTAGATCAATAATTCACATAAAACAAAAAATAGAACATGTGGAATTCAAGTCGCAAATGCAATAGCTCGTATAGTATTCTTTTTGAAAAACAGTTCATGTGGAGTAAACTCAAGGAATTTTCTAGGCCTGTGATTAAGGCATTCCATGATGGACTTAATTTTGCTACAAGTAGCATCATCCAGTCGTTCTGATTTTGGCAAATATTGTCTAATGAACCCATTGATATTCTTGCTAAACCCTCTTTCCCAGGTTGCATACGAATGGTCAAAATAATTTTTTTTCAGGCAGTGTTTGCACCATTTTCTGATGTTGGGTAAATTCGAGTCCATTATCATAAGTAATCGTGTGAACGCAGTTCCCATAAGAGATTAGCTCTTGTTCGATACTTTTTCTTACCGCCTTGGACTGTTTAATTTTTTGATTTCCCCATAAGGTTATATTAGATTTTTTCTCTCGACCAGAGTTGCTAAAACCCCTCGATGATTATTGCCAATGATAGTATCGCCTTCCAAATTGTCTATACGAGATTTTGATTAACGATAGATGGGCGTTGGTCAAAATAATGTTACGGTTTGGCAACCTTCCCCCGCGATAATGTTTACAGTACAGTTTAAGTCGTTTTTTTTGATAGATGAGGTGTATATGGAATTGTCCACCTTGATGCTATTCATGATAGATATGTAGATAAATACTTTCGTGGCTAATCGAAACAGCCTGATAATTAGACAAACGATTTGAGATTTCCAGGACCCAAGTCTTGTTTAATCAAGGCCTCTACCAACGACTAAGGAGAGGCACTGGTCCGGTAGGATAATTCACGCACTTTTGCTTTTTAATGGGCCTGTGAGAGAAGGTAACCTCATTCTCCTTTATTTCTTTATGTTACACGATCGTAGACGAATTCACTTTTAGGTTCTCAGCGAGCTCTGATTGAGTTTCACCTGTTTTCATTAGTCTATAAATGTCGTATCTTTGTTCTTAGGTAAATTAAGTGTAATGTTTGATTAGTCCTCCTTGATTTGCCTATTTAAGTAATATCTGAAATATTAACTCCGCTTGCCTCTATATCAAATTTATCTTAAAATTTGAATCCAAGAAACATTACTGACTATAAAACAGATTAAACTTATGAGGAAACTACTTTGGTTAGCAATATCCAATAACGTGCATTTATCGCATCATTTTAATAATTAAATTTCATGCAAACAATTAAGCAGACCGGTATAAATGTCAGATAAACAGATTAATTATTTACTCTATACAATCCTTTTATTGATTCTCTTTATTGGTTTCTATATTCGTTTGGAATATTATGATTTTTTATTTATAAATGAATGGGCCGCAAGGGATTTTGATAGAGCTTTTAATCTATTTGAAGGTAATTATATTCCTTTAGCAGGGCCGGAACTAAATAACGGAGGAAGACTACCGGGTCCTTTTTTGTATTTTCTTTTATCATTCCCTTTATTATTCCAGAAATCGTATGAGTCTATTTTTATATTCAATTTTGTATTGAATTTTTCAGCTGTATTTTTGCTATTTTGGGTTTTAAAAAAACAATTCAATATTTATGTTGCGACTCTATTTTCCATTTTTATCCTGATTTTCATACCTCATAGTCAGATTTTTGGATATCCTATAAATCCTTCCTTTATATTTCCTTTTGTTGCTTTGTTGATTTGGTTCTCACTTGAGATTTTCGATAATGAGCAATTTTATTTCCTGCCGTTATTTTATTTGGTGACAACATTAGCCATTCAAATTCATTTTTCCATGGCAACATTTTATGTAGTACCTATTGCGCTCTGCATAATACTTAAAATTAAACCTCCAAAAAAACATATCTATTTAAGTTTATTTGCCATTCTTTTAGCTATAGCCCCTTATCTGGTTTATAAATACCAGACTTATGTTCCCTTTTTTATGGAGTTCAAAACACGTGAACACACAATTCACCTCATTGATTTTCTGTCGATCAAAGAACTTTTAAAATCAATATTTTTATATAAAACATTAATGCGTTTAACTTATTTTAGTGGAGCTGCTTATTGGGTTCCTTTTTCAGATGCGGCCCTTTTGACCTATTTTGGTTTATTTTACGCGTCACTATTATGCTTTCTTAATAAAATATTTATACAAAAGAAAATAAAAAAAAAAGAAATCATTGTTTTTGTTTTATTTTATTTGCCAGCGGTAATTTATGAGTTTGTAAATCCTAAGTTTCAGCATTACTGGTATTCTTTTCTTTTTATTTTTCCAATATTCATCCTAGTTGCAATTACCTCTACTCAATTCTTTTTTATTCTAAATCAAACGAAAAAAAAATTAGCGGCATTAATTTTAGGGGGTATCGTTTTGTTTTTAATAAATGATGCTTTTGAAACCCTAAAGCAGTACAAGTTAATTATTTGGCCCAATACTTATAAAACGACTCAAAAAGTTTACCGCTCACTTATGGAACAACTTCAGTTATCTCCGGAAGAGACTTTCCAGAAAGTTTATTTGGAATTCCAAATAAAGCCAGATTCTTATAGAAGAATTAAGGCTGCGGGAAAAAATTTAAATATTCCATTTGATCGAGATAATTCCAAAGAAGATTTTTGCTATTTCATTTTTGATCCCAGCTATATATATGGGAATAATAAAAATTTATGGGGTAATAAAAGTCAAAAAATAGATAAATTCATACAGGATAAAAATATTAAAATAACCAATTATTCTCAACACAAATTGTCTTTTTTAAACATAGGCTTTATAAGCCAATTAGATGTCTATGAATATATTCCGATCAAAAATCAATCCTGTTTCAACAACCTCTATAATCCATTTATTATTGATACCCAAATGAGGGAAACTTTAATAAATGGAAAAGATATAAACCGTATAGGAGGGGTTCCTGTAAAAGCTATTCTAAAAACAGAAAATTACAATAAAGAATCTATTCTAGAATATTTAGAAATTGAGAGTGTTGTTTTAAATAGAAAATACAAACTCCCAATTCACATAAATTTAAAAATTCATAAATCACAGGATTCATATCAAATGGATGTCAGTTTCGTTGGATATGGATACCATCATGCAAAAAATCTGCTAGACGTTGTAAATAAAGAGATTAGTTTTTCTTTAAAAACTAAATTTAATGAGAAAAAATTTATTTTAGCAACGAATAATCATCTTGAAAAAAATGAATACTCCACTCAATTAAAGTATAACCAACAATTCTCATTACCTACTAAATTTAATATTAAAAAAGGCGAGTTTGAAATTAATTTGAACTGGGTTACAGAAATAGATGGCCCGAAATATATTTCATATCAAGCTTCTTCCATTCATAATTTAATTGTTCCTTTATTCCCCGCAACAAATTCTCGTGATATTTCTACAAATAAAATATTACCTCAACCTTTAAAAAGAAATCGATCTGAAAATCCGATTTCTCTATTTCTTTTTAAAAATACTTTTTAACAAAAAATATAAATGCCTACGAATAGATAAGCCCTGATTAAGACTGACAAATTATCTCTTTTAGAACAAAAAGTCCGATTCGATAAAACACTTATGAAGCGACCTATTTCTTGTGACTTAACTTCAAACAAAAAATAATTAGAAAAGAGCTAATTAAAATCCAAATACCTCCCCATATTATAGTTGTACCGCCAAACTCGTCGGCAAGCATTCGAGCATCCGATCGCAAATATGACCTTTCAATCGTATCGCTAAAAATATCTAAAGGTGCATAAAGCATACTAGTCAAACCAATAACTCGTAGAACAAAATCGTTAATTTTTAACGACGCTTTTAATCCAAGAAAAATCAATCCTGCAGCGCCTATTAATCCAAATATCAAACCAAATGAATTTCTAACAAAAATCAAAGAAATAGTGGCTATGATCGATCCCAAAGCAAAAGAAATGAATTTATCTATATCAGTTCTTACAGCAGAAAAATAAATGATAAGCCCCCAAATAAGCGAGCCAAGATAGCCAGCGCTTAGAGTTATAAACCGAGACCCTCCTCGAGATAAAACGTGCCCCCCTTGCATGTAACTTATTTCCATCTCCATAACTTCTCCACCCGTCAATATCGCCGCAAGCGCATGAGAGGACTCGTGGAAGAAAACGACTAAAATCTGAAGAGGATAGAGAGCCAACGTATTCCAAAGAAAAAAAATCGCTAACAAAATAAAAACTAAATACAAAATATCTTTTTTATTCTTAGTCATTGGAACGTTCTTTCAAGCACTAATTAGATAAAGAGAATCATATTACATATAACTAAAACTGGAATAAAATAAGGTTTTACCGATCAGAATTTTGTTAATATGGTTAAATCAGTAAAACATAAGTGACTCAATACTCTGGACATATATTGAAAGCGTAATACTGTCTTGATATTCTTCTTCGCTTTAAACTTCCTAATAAAAATTATATGCTCAACTTAAAAGTATTATTACACACCTTTTTATTTTTCTTATTTATATCATCATCAACAGCTTTACCTTCAGAAAAAGGCCCAGCAGAGGTTTTTATTAAAATAGGAAAGCAATTTATTGTTGAAAAAAAATGGGAGTCTGCTGTCAGTGAATTTAAAAAAGCAGTTGAAGCAGAACCCACCAATGGATACGCCCATGCAAGCAAAGGAGTCGCTCTTAGCCGATTAAATGAACATAAAGACGCATTACTTGCTTACGAAAAAGCTCTTTATTATGGATACGACGATCCTTTTTTTCGATACAACAGGGGTTTTTCTTTCGCCCAGCTTAACTTACTAGAAGAAGCCGAAAAGGAATTTAAAGCGGCCTTAAAATTGAACTCCCGAATGGTGATGGCAGATTACGATTTGGGCATCATTTATAAATTACAAGGACGTTACCAAGAAGCTTCGAAACAAGTCGATAAGTTATACAAGAGAAATGAAAAGTTAGCTAAGAAACTTCACGACATTGTTCCCTCGCCATATCAAGTCATAACGGTGGATAACGGCGGAATTCTAAAGGGCAATGTCAAAGTAATGGGCCCCCCTCCATCGCCAAGGGCATTTCATCTTATTCACGCCCCAAACATCAAGTTTTGCTCTCGGATGTCGGATGGCAAGGGCCATCGTTTTCTTTATGACTTCAAAGTATCCGAAGCTGGAGGTTTGCAAGACACCGTAATCAGTATAAAAAATGTAAAACGAGGAAAGCCATTTTCTACAGACATATACTCTTTCAAAGCCAAACTTTGTCACGCAAAAGACTATGTGGTAGCTAGCCGAAATGGAGCAGACTTCCTTTTAGAAAACTTAGACCCTATTCAACATGAAATAGCCACTTATGAAATCAGGCAAAAAGCAAATAAAAGAAAAGTAAAACAAAAAACAAACAAACCATTACCGCCAAATAGTAGCCAGGTCCGTTCTATTTTTGTCCAATCAAAAACTAAAGAGTTTATGGTGAAATGTAATCTGCATCCATTTTTGCAAACAACAGTTTGGTTGGTAGATAATCCTTACTATACTGTTAGCGATGCAAATGGAAATTTTTCAATAGAGGGTATTCCACCAGGCTCTTATGAAATTTCAGCTTGGCATCCTTACATCCCCGAACAAAAAGCAAACGTGACTATCTCTTCAAATGGAGTCTCTACTCTAGATTTCCAATTTCAATCCAAAGACGAAAAACGAAGCCTGTACCACAACGACTTAGAGGGTTATCGCTTTAATACTTGGTATGAAAGCCCAGTAAAATTTTATGGCGAAAAAAGAGTTGAAGACCCTATAGAGGTTTTACAAACATACGATCCCAAAACTTTCCGACAACATTAGGCTTTTTCAATTTGGTTGAAAGATAATCATTGGGTCAAGCTTCTCTCTCAACCGCCCTTTTTGTACCATCATTAATGCGTCTTCATGTGTTGAAAAAGAACCTAAATAAACACGAAACCACTTTCCTTTTTCTTTGCCAACTTCTTTTTCTTTCCAAAATGCAGAATAACCTTTGCTTTTGAGTTTCGATACTAAGTTGTCGGCTGATTTCATATTTTTAAAAGATCCCGCTTGCACTATATACATTCCGTTATCCAAAGACCCTTGTTCTTCAACAACAGTATTAGCGACAGTAATTTTTTCTTCAACATATTCCTGCCTCTTCTTTTCAGTCACATTTTTTTGTTTTTTAGAAGAGGAATGAGTTGAACTTTGGAAAGTAGATTTGTCTTTCGTGAGCGGCTTAACTTTCTTTTTATTAATAGGTTTCGCATTAGAACTATCTATACCAACTATTTTATCATCTTGTTGGTCTGTCAATACTTCAAAAAAAGTATAGGAAGTTTCGCTGTTTTCGCTGTTTTCGCTAGAGTTTTTTGAGGGTTTTTTAGTCGCAACTTTTAACTTCTTAAAGGGTTTTTCGGCCACCGTTTCATTTTTGGAAGGTAGCAATCTGTCTAAAATAGAAAGATCAAAACCACCTGACAAATGAACCATAAAAGCAGTCAAAGTTAGCCCTAAAAATACCGATAAATATCTGACATGAAAAGTCACTCAATAAGAGCCTTAAAATAATTTAAAAAGTTGCAATCACATTTTGTCTGGCGCAGATATGCCCATCAATGACAATCCTTGTTTGATCACATTCCTTACGCACTCAAGTAAAGCCAACCTAGCTAATGTCAAAGGGATATCATCCGTTACCACGCGATTTTTCTTATAATAACTATGAAAATTAGCCGCCAATTCCTGCAAATAATAAGTCAACCGATGCCCTTCTAACGACTCTGCAGCTTTTTCAATAACTTCAGGAAAAGATAATACTTTTTTTGCCAACTCAATTTCGTCTGCAGCAAATAGGCTTAAATTAGCTTTTCCTAATGAGGACATATCTATTTCGTTATCCTTAGCGGTAAAAAATACGTTCGAGATTCTAGCGTGGGCATATTGCACATAAAACACAGGATTATCATTTGATTTCTGTTTCGCTAATTCCAAATCAAAATCCAAATGACTGTCCGAGCTTCTCATAAGAAAGAAAAAACGCGCCGCATCCACGCCGACTTCGTCCACAACATCGGACAAAGTTACAAACTCACCTGACCGAGTAGACATTTGCACCTTTTCTCCGCCTCTTTTGAGGGTAACAAATTGTACTAAAGCGACTTTAAAAACTTCCTTATCAAACTCCATCGCTTCCAAAACAGCTTGCATTCGAGGAATATAGCCATGATGATCGGCACCCCAAATATCTATTATTTTATAAAAGCCTCGGTCAATCTTATCTTTGTGATAAGCAATATCTGAACAGAAATAAGTTTGGGAACCGTCTTGTTTAATAATAACTCGGTCTTTTTCATCTCCAAACGGAGATGTCTTTACCCAAGTAGCTCCATCCTCATCATAAATGTGTCCTTTTTCACGAAGCCAACCAAGGCTTGCCTTCACCTTCCCATCATCGTGCAAAGATTTTTCGCTAAACCAAACATCATGCCCCACTCGGAATTGCTTCAAATCGCTCTTAATTCCGCTTAAAACCCAATCGTTCGCATAAGTTTTAAAAAACCTCTTAGACTCTTCTTCAGGTTTTGATAAAAACCCCTTCTCATGCTTGTCAAAAATTTCTGATGCAATCCCCTTTATATAATCCCCTTTATAGTGGTCATCTGGGAAATCTATAGTCTGACCGCAAACCTCTAAATATCGTAACCAAGTTGAATTACCCAAAATATTAATCTGGTTTCCTACATCGTTGACATAATATTCCTTACAAACCTCATAACCTGCAAATTGGAGAATATTTCCTAAGGTATCGCCCACTGCAGCCCCTCGACCGTGCCCGACATGAAGTGGCCCAGTAGGATTTGCGCTGACATATTCTAAATTGATTTTGCGGTCTCCCCCTAACGCGGATTTTCCAAAATCCTCGCCTTTTTCTCTGGCTTGTCCCAACCTCTCAGCAAAAAATGAGTCCGACATCTTGATATTAATGAAACCAGGACCAGCGCAATCCGCAGATTGAACTCTAGGTTCATCGTTAAAATGCCCACAAATAGACTCAGCTATAGCTCTTGGACTTTTACGCTCTGATTTTGCTAGTAACATGGCAATATTCGTTGAGTAATCGCCAAACTTCTTATCTTTTGGTTCTTCGACAACAACGTCGGGTAAGTTTTCTAGCGTTAAAGTGCCGCTTTCCTTAGCGCGACTCAGAGCCTCGGAAATGAGATTCCTTACTGTAAGTTTCATTACTACTCCGATCTACATTCAAAAATAAAACGGGAAGGCCGCTCAAATTCAAGCGAATACGATTCGTTCAATTTGGATGGAATAAAGGGGGAACACCACCAATAAATCATGTGCTCTGTTGGTAGATAGCCTCAATTTTCTTTTCCATTTCAGCTTCTATTTCTTCTTTTTCTTTTAAAAATTCCTCTTTTAACAGGTTTATTTCGCCTGGTAAGCTTTCGGGAGGAACTCTATCTGGAAGTTTTTTAATTTTAAAATCCAAAGTGACATCTTTATCGGCAATAGTCGCTTTGCCATCCTTACGAATTTCGGCAATCTCTGCCTTCTGCTCTTTTGTAAGTTTTTTTCTATTTTTCAACTCAGGGTTCAATTCGTTTGATTTTTCAAGACTTATCTCCCAAGCACTTTTTAATCCGG
>CAWVUN010000031.1:0-9731 GCA_963932495.1 uncultured bacterium | reverse complement strand
ATTTTGATTTTAAACTCAATCTTCGCTAAATTAAGTAATCTTTCTTCCACCAGGAGGCCTAAATTGATTAATACCGAACCTTCGGCCTCCATTTTAATACCAGCTTTCCTTCTGGAAAGCTCGAACAAATCCGTGATCTGTTTAGCAAAAATACCCTGTCCGGCCATTCGCGATCCAAACTCAGAATTGTAAAGGGCAACGCTCCGCCACGTAAAGAACTCAAACAATTAAAACTTTATTATTTTTAGTTGGGTAAGCTTCTTCTAACCAATCGACAAATATATTTTCTACCGGAAAGGCAGCCCCAGAAAAACTTTACCTGCATAAGTAGCTCCTGGTTAAGTCCCTGCATTCATCACAGATGGTATTTCTGAATCGTTTAAACCCTGAACGATAGGAGCGACTAAAATATCCACAGGAATATTGGCTCCCCTAAGTTATCGAATAATTTCCAACCGGCGTTCAGGGGAAGAAACTCTGAGTTCCATCTTTCGAGCAAGGCAACCGTCCAAACTATTGATCAAAATATAAAGACCCGCACAATTTTATTCGGCCAATTCTCCAAGCAAATCGATATCCCAAGTAGCTTAAAAATTCCTCGTAATTATAACGACTGGATTACGAAATTTTAAAAAAACCTGAAGGTATTTTCTAGAAATTTCAAAGCGTTTCTCGGCAGGCTGATATGGGTCAGTTGCTTAGCTCAAAGCAATCGTTTGAGGGTTCCAGTTTTTTAAAGAGAAGGTTTTTTCAAGTAGCTACTGTGGAGCGTTTTCCTTTACTAAAATTTTAGTTTCAAAATCCAATCCAGGTGACCATTCCAAATATTCATGCATCGGTCGCTCATAAAAATATTCACAACCATGTTGGCAACTCCGATACGAATTTAAGCTGAAATTGAACGGAACATCCCAGCTGTCATTTTTAGAAAAAATAGACTTAGAAACGTCTCTAATAAATACAGTTTCCGGATTAGAAGATTCAATTTCGTGGCAATAATCGTCAACTGCTTTAGAAAACTGCTTAAACCGATTAACTAGATTTTGGTCTACACCCCTCATATTAAACGCATGTGATGGACTTGTCATAATAAGTTCCCAATCAATTTCCGGAGAATCGGCAAACATCAATCATCCCGGCGGATGTGAGATTTCTATTGGACCGTTTCACATTTTAGGCTATACATTTACCCCTTATACCTTCGAAACACCAAAGATCAGCGTCTCCATCGGAGAAGTTTTTCTACAAAATATTTACGAATGCTTATCCGCAAACCCTGAAGTGTTTAAGAAAACATTATTAGTTGTGACCTACTACGATCACATTATTCCGCCACCTGCAGGAGGTCTGCCTTTTGACCATAGCACCATTATATCTAAATTGAGGGCGCAATTTGATTTAGGGAATCCTCTAACGCCAAGTGATGCAGTAGCTCCTAAATAATTGATACGAGTCAAAACCCGCATATGGTCGATCTATCGGGTATAAAAATCTAATTTACATTTACGGTTTTTACTAATAAGAATACTAAAATTTATAAAACTAATTAAGTTTAGTATTTTCCAGGAGGGCGGAAAAGAGGCAGGTCTAGAATCCATTCAATTTCCCATAACTCGCCTATAGTACCAAGCCCAAGTAAAAAGACATAGAGTATGAGGGCAGCGAGGCCTATTTCACCCTTATAGCGAGAGCCAATCTCTTTTGTGCGGGTTACTATATTTGTCATGATCTTATAATTAAATTCCACATGTGAATTTTATTTATCGTGGCACGCCACGTATTTAAAATAACACTATTTTTAGAATACCACATCCACTTGTGACGGGGCTCTTCATTTAAACGTTAACTAGACTAAACAACTTTTGCTTCATCTCTCAGCAAACGAACTAATTGACTAACCGTTTCGGCAGGTGATCCTTCTAAAATTAATCCTCCAGACTTTTTTGGTGGCAAGGAAGCTTCCCCATGAATAACTCGCGATTCAGGCAATTGATTCCATCCCAAAGCCGAAGAGTCCATTATCTTAATTTCCTTTTTCTTTGCTTTCATTATCCCTTTTAAGGAAGGCAAACGAGGTTCGTTCAACCCTTTTTGACAAGTTAACAAAGCAGGCAAACCCAACTCATAGACCTCCGCCCCACCTTCGATTTGGCGAGTAGCTATGGCTTTAGAGCCGTCTTCAGAGAAATCTAATTGAGTCACCACTGTAGCCAAAGGCAATCCTAGAATCGTCGCTAAAACGCCACCAATTTGCCCCATATCATCATCCACAGCTTGGCGACCGCATAAAATTAAATCAAATGGAATCGATTTAATCGCCACCGATAAAGCGCGAGCGACTCCCAAATTATCAAGCTTATCAAAAACGGGATCGAGCAAGTGAATCGCATTATCTGCGCCCATGGCTAATCCCGAGCGGAGAACTTCTTTTACGCTTTCAGGCCCCAAAGAAACAACTGTTATTTCAACGTCGTCCTTTTTCTCTTTAATCCGAATCGCTTCTTCAATCGCGAACTCGTCATAAGGATTGATTATGCGAGGAATTCCTGCAGAATCCACTTTACCATCTTGAATGTTTATTTTAGCGGCAGTATCTAGTACCTGTTTTATACAAACAACTATTTTCAAAGCATACTCCAAAAAATAATTTTTGTTAATATAACATAAGAAGTTTCCTTAAATGGTATTTTAGCTCATTTGTAAATATCTACCCATTCGAAATTAATCCTCTTCCAAAACCATGAATAATCAATCTATTTTAAAAATATTGGTCTTTGGTTTCGTTTATGTTTTTGCCTTTAAGGAGTTTTCCTACTTAACAGCAGATACTGATTTATGGGGGCATATCCGGTTTGGCGAAGAAATATGGAAGTCCGGTTTCATTCCAAAAGTTGATTCATTTTCTTTCACGGCAAACGGAGAAAAATGGATAAATCATGAATGGCTGACTGAGGTTTTATTTTATCTTATTTATGAAAACTTGGGGTCTGGAGGACTATTAGTATTTAAAATGATTATTGGATGGACAATATTATCTTTATTGTATTTTGCGCTAAAGCCTCAGAGTAATCCCTACCCTTTTGCCATTTCATCTTTAATCATAATTCCTATCATGGGTCCCGGGTTTATGATCCGTCCTCAACTTGTCACATTTTTATTCACAGCTTTATTAATTTTATTACTTCGAAAGTTTTTCGAAAAAAAGAATCGAATTATTTTTTGGCTCCCTGCGGTTTTTTTACTTTGGATTAACTCTCATGGTGGAGTGATTGCAGGGTTGGGTATTTTTGGATCGGTAGTAGTTTTAGGATGGATTAGTTCAAAAGAAAAAGATGCCTATTATTGGAAGATATTATTTCTAACATTTAGCGGGTCTTGTATTGCTGTTTTAATAAATCCTTATGGAATAGAACTATGGGCGTTTTTTATAGATTCATTAAGCTTGCCAAGAAAAATCGATGAATGGGAACCCATTCCGATATTGAGTTTTAAACAATGGCATTTCAAGATTTTGGTCTTAATTTTTTTATTATCTCTACTAGGAAAACAAAAGAAAAGATTATGGGAAATAGGAATCATTGCAATCTCAATGCTAATTGCGTTTAAAAGTCAGCGCCACACCGTTCTAGCCGCCATAGTTGCCGCTCCCTATATGACCGAATATATTGAGTCAATTCCAAAAAATATTTTTTCAAAATATGACATTGAAATACTTTCCAAGCCAGTTAACCGAACACTACAAATTGGACTGGTTTTATTCATAGCTTTTCAAACGGTACTAACAACTCTTTCATATAAGCTATACGACTACCAAGTGGTCGTGGAACCAGCCGTCTACCCTACCTATTCAGCACAGTTCATGGAAAACAACAAAATTGACGGCAACATTGTCGCTCCATTTGACTGGGGGGAATATTTAATTTGGAAAAAACCCAAATCAAAAGTTGCCATCGATGGTAGATTTCGCACTGTTTACCCAGAAAATATTATTCGCCAAGCTTGGAACTTCTGGGAACGTAGCGGAAATTGGAGCGAAATTTTGAAAGACGCGGATATTGTGATCGTAAAAACTAAAAACGCTGGCGATAAAGGTTTTCTAAAGTTTTTGAATTGGAAAAAAATATATCAAGATCCAATATGCATGATTTATATAAATCAAAATGATCGCAACAATCATATTCTTAAAAAGTATTCAGAAAAACGATTGATCTATCGAAAAACCCCGCCGCCATATTATTTTCCGGGCTAATTTAAAAAGACAAACTTCTCTCATTTTTTTTCAAAGCACCAGAAATATGATCATTGAGAGATTGATGAGTGATTTTTATCGCTCTAGCCGTCTTAGATATAGGAATACTTCCATAGAACACCAAACTTACGGCGATCATTTGTTTATCCGTTAGCTTTCCTTCTTCTAATTTTATCGGCAATTTTTACAAGTATCGGAAAGCTCCTTCACGCGCTCCCCCTTCGGGAGAAAATTGAACGGATCTTTCCTGAGTCATTAAACCTAAATGCTCAATTTCAAAATATTGCAATCTATTATCCAAACTTTCATTTATTTAGACTTTGACTTACCTAATTTTTAAATTTTTAACTCTTTTAAATTCAATTATTTTATTTTTTTTAATCATCTGAAAAATTTATTAAATTTTAAAATTCAAATAGTTATAAAAGTATTTTAAAAAAACTTTTATATTGATTTTGAATTATAGCTTGATTACTATAGCTTTTATTCCAAACCATTCGTCTAACAAATTATCTCGCTTTTAGAAGCTATTAACCTATGGATTTCATGGAAGTTCTCTGGAATAAGTGTTTAGAAGTAATTGTAAATGAGGTTCTTCCAGAAAATTACAACACCTGGTTTACTCCTACATCCCCAATTTTTTATGAAGGCCAAACTTTTACTTTGGGTGTTCCTAACGAGTTTTTTAAAAAATATTTGAAAGAAAATTACTCTAACCTTATTGAAGACTCTCTTGAGACGGTTTCAGGAACTCCACATAAAGTAAAATTCAAAGTCTATTCTGCCCGAAACGGGACTAAGGTTTCATATGCAAAACATATCTCTATAGAGACCGCAGACCAGAGTCATAATAATTCTAAGTCATCATTAAATAAAAAATATACATTTCAAAACTTCGTAGTCGGAGGTTGTAATCAATTCGCTCACGCGGCGGCAAAAGCTGTGACTTCTAATCCAGCAATGGCATATAACCCTTTATTTATATACGGTTCAGTGGGATTAGGAAAAACTCATCTTCTGCACGCTATTGGGAACTCAATTCATGAAAAAAATAAAAATTTAAAAATTAGATACGTTTCCACTGAAGGATTCACGATCGATTTAATTCAATCCTTGAAAAAAGATGGAATGAACGCTTTCAGAGAACGTTATAGACCACTAGATGTATTGCTGGTTGACGATATCCAGTTCATTGAAGGAAAGGATAGAACACAAGAAGAGTTTTTTTATACATTCAATTCCCTTTTCGAGACCCACAAACAAGTAATTATCACAAGCGACGCTACTCCTAAAGAGATGAAAAAGATCCAGGAGCGGCTTCGATCGCGATTTGAATGTGGTTTAATTGCGGATATGGAACCTCCAGATCTTGAAACTAAAGTAGCCATTTTATTAAAAAAAGCAGAGGTTCAAAATATTAAGCTTTCTCAAGATGTCGCTATCTATATAGCAAACAACATTCGATCAAATATCCGCGAATTAGAGGGTGTGCTCCTCAGATTGATTGCCTATTCTTCATTCACTACTAAGCCCATTAATATGGATTTAGCAAAAAGTGTTTTTAAGAAGTTTGCCCAAGATCATTCAGAAAACTTTTCGGTACCTAATATACTTAAACAAGTTGCAACTCATTTTAACCTTAAGGTTTCCGACCTAAAGTCTAAGAGGCGTTCTAGAGATATCTCAGTCCCTCGACAAATAGCAATGTTCCTTTGTAGAGAACGAACCAAATGTTCTTTACCAGAAATAGGAAAAGAGTTTGGAGGTAAAGACCACACAACAGTCATTTACTCTCACACTAAAATAGGCAAATTATTAAAAGAAAATAATGAAATTTCTCGATCGGTCCAAACCTTAATAAATAAAATTGAGAATGGATAACCTGTTAATAAAATGTGAATACTTGTGGAAAATAGAGTATAATACATAGAAAAAAAATAACTTCCTGCCAAGCCGAAAAGATTACAATTTTTTCTAACAGAGTTTTTCATTGAATATTCCTTTTAAATTCGAGAAGTTAACTGGTTTTTCCACAAACTAACAGCCCCTTCTTCTTCTTTTTAAACATATAAGACTTTTTTTCTAATAATAATAAGTAGATGGAATCTGAGAATAAAATTTATGATTCTTCCAATATTAAGATATTGGAAGGTTTGGAAGCGGTTCGTAAAAGACCCGCTATGTATATTGGCGGTACAGGTCCAGCTGGATTACACCATTTAGTTTACGAATTGGTTGATAACAGCGTTGATGAAACGGTTGCCGGGTTTTGTAATGAAATCAGCGTTATTATTCATATAGATAATAGCGTTACGGTTAAAGACAATGGTAGAGGTATACCAGTAGATCTTCATTCAGATCGTAATATATCCGCCGCAGAAGTGGTTTTAACCGTATTACATGCTGGTGGGAAGTTTGATAAGGACACTTATAAGGTATCTGCTGGTTTACATGGTGTAGGCGTCTCTGTTGTAAACGCCCTATCTGAACATTTGGAAGTAAATATTAAGAGAGGCGAGAAGAAATATCGTCAAAAATATGAAAAAGGCGTTCCTCAAACTAAATTAGAAGTTATAGGTGATACTAAAAGTACGGGAACAGAAATTACTTTTAGTCCTGACTCTGAAATTTTTCCAGATGCTTCTTTTAGTTTTGATATATTGGCAAATAGATTAAGAGAATTTTCATTTCTTAATAAGGGACTTAGAATTCATTTTCAAGATGAAAGAAATGGAAAAAATCATAATTTTTTCTATGAAGGTGGAATTGTTTCATTTGTCGAACATTTAAGTAAAAATAAGAAAATAATCCATCCCAAACCCATATATATATCAAAAGAAAAAGATGATTGTCTGATTGAACTGTCGATGCAGTACAACGACAGTTATGTAGAAGAAGTGTTTACTTTCGTAAATAACGTTAATACCCGAGATGGAGGTACCCATTTAAGTGGGTATAGATCCGCTTTAACAAGGACTATTAATAATTATGCGGTGCAAAATGGGTTATTAAAATCAACTAATGTCAGTTTGAGTGGAGAAGACGTTCGAGAGGGCTTGATAGGTGTATTAAGCATTAAAATACCTGAACCTCAATTCGAAGGACAGACAAAAGGAAAATTAGGAAATAGCGAAGTTAAAGGTATTGTTGAACAAGTTATAAATGAGAAAATGAGTGAGACATTCGCCGAAAATCCAACAATAGCAAAAGCGATAGTTTCTAAAGCTATTAGTGCAGCTTTGGCGAGAGAGGCAGCAAAAAAGGCTAAAGACTTAGTTCGACGGAAAAATGCTCTAGAGATAAGTTCATTACCTGGGAAATTGTCTGATTGCGCAGAAAAAAATCCAGCCCTGTCTGAATTGTATATCGTAGAGGGAGATTCTGCTGGAGGTTCTGCTAAACAGGGTAGAGATAGAAAGTATCAAGCTATATTACCAATCAAAGGTAAGATTTTAAACGTTGAAAAAGCGCGTTATGAAAAAATGATAGGTAGCGATGAAATTAGAACTATCATTACTGCTCTTGGGACTGGGATTGGTAAAATTGATATGAACATCGAAAAAGCTCGGTACCATAAGATTATTATTATGACTGACGCTGACGTTGATGGAGCTCACATTCGGACATTGCTTCTTACTTTCTTCTTTAGGCAAATGTCAGAATTGATTGAAAAAGGTTATTTATATATTGCACAACCGCCGCTTTTTAAAATTAAGAAAGGTAAATCGGAAAAATATCTCAAAGATGAAAAGAATTTATCTCAATATTTAGTGAAATTGGGCGTCGATAAAATGGAGATTAAATCGTCTAGAAATGGGGTAATCTATTCAGGTGAATCTTTAGAAATATTGGTAAATAATCTAAATAAATTTAGAGAAATTTTTGGCCAAGCGGTAAGAAATAATATTCCTGCTGATATTTTAGATCTTATTATCAGAATGAGTTCGACTAAAAGTAATTTAGAGACTTTTAAAGGAACTATGGACTTTGTTTTAGAGTTGCTGGATGGTTTGATAGATGAAGAAAACCGAGCCAGGTATGATTACAAAAAAGATTTTCTAAATATACCAATTGTTTTTAATTGTGGAGATTTAATTGAAGAGCAAGAAATAGAATATTTAAAAGAGAAATTGATAGAATTAGAAGATATTAATGAAAAGTCGAAGCGTGCTCTAGTAGACCACAATAACACCGCTATTGACGTAAATAAAAATATCAAAAACTTTAGAGTGTTGATTGATCGAGATTTAGAAAATAATCTTTATCAATTTGAGTTTGTAGGAATTTGTCAGAGTCGCGAATTTCGAGTTCCATTTAATATAGACTTTATAGAGTCCATTCTTATTCAAAAGCTAATTGAAAAATATGAACCTATTAAGAATGTAGATTATCCTCCCTTTACGTTAATTCAAAGTGAGGTTGTTCAAACAGCCGCTTCAAGAGAAGAATTATTGGACGCTATATTGGAGGCTGGGAAAAAAGGATTGTACATTCAACGATATAAAGGTTTAGGAGAAATGAATCCAGACCAACTCTGGGAAACAACCATGAACCCAGAAAAACGAGTTCTTTTGCAAGTTAGAGCTGACGATTTAATCGAATCTGATAATTTATTTTCGATGTTGATGGGAGATGAAGTAGAACCTCGTCGCGATTTTATCCAGAGTAATGCCTTGGAAGTAAAAAACTTGGATGTTTAGATTTTAAATTAGTTTTTAGCTAAATATTAGAAGTACCCCTAACTTCCAAATCCGATCGATAGCCATCCTTTGAACTTGCATTTAAATAATTTTTTGTGAAAAATTGAGTGCTTTTTGGAGAAATGAATGCCTGAAATTATTGAGCAGATAGATATTGAAGACGAGATGAAGAATTCTTACCTCGATTACGCTATGAGCGTAATTGTGGGTAGAGCTTTACCGGACGTCCGCGACGGTCTTAAACCTGTTCATCGTCGCGTTCTTTTTGCAATGCATGAGCAGTCAAATGTTTTTAATCGTCCTTATAAAAAATCCGCTCGTATTGTCGGGGACGTCATAGGTAAATACCATCCACATGGTGAAACAGCGGCTTACGATACTATTGTTAGATTAGCTCAAGATTTTTCGTTGCGATTTCCTTTGGTGGATGGTCAGGGAAATTTTGGGTCTATTGACGGTGATTCTGCGGCTGCAATGCGATACACCGAAGTTAGAATGGCTGAAATTACCCAAGAGATGCTTCGAGATTTAGAAAAGGAAACTGTTCCGTTCGTTCCAAATTATGATGATTCGATGGAGGAGCCAACCCTGTTACCTGCAGCATTTCCTAATTTGTTGGTAAATGGCTCTTCCGGTATTGCCGTTGGAATGGCGACGAACATTCCGCCTCATAACCTAACCGAGACGATCAATGCAGCAATTCATTTGATTGAGAACTCAGAATGTTCGGTTGAAGAATTGATTCAGATTGTACCAGGTCCTGATTTTCCAACCGCAGGTTT
>CAWVUN010000030.1:0-9773 GCA_963932495.1 uncultured bacterium | reverse complement strand
ATCTTTTTTCAAATCACCTATTTTTTACGTATTGACTGCTGTATTTTTGATTTTTTTTAATTATATTTTCTTCAATATTTTAAATTTTTTCAGCCTCCAAAGCATGCAAGCGGCACAATTTGCAGGGCAAATGGGTGATATGGGACTTAATCTCAACGACATGGTTTTCCAGCCCGCATTGCATAACATGGGCGTCATTCTTTTACTAATGATCCCACTCATCACGATGCGAAGTTTTTCAGAAGAGAAAAAAAATAAATCTATCAATTTATTATTATCTTCCCCAGTCCAACTCCATGAGATTGTAATCGGAAAATTCTTAGCCTGTTTTCTAGTTGTAGCAGCCATGATTTCGCTGACGTTAATTTCAATTGGGTTGCTATTTTATGTTGGCGAACCCGAATTTGGTCCTATCGCAACGGGCTACTTTGGAATGTTGCTAATGGCCAGTTGTTATATCGTTGTTGGAGTGTTTGCTTCTTCATTGACAGACAATCAAATAGTCGCAGCAGTCATGAGTTTTGGATTCACATTATTCATGTGGATCATCGGATGGGGAGCACAAGCCGCTGGCTCAGATTTTGGCGAATTGCTTAAATACCTTTCTCTAATTGATCATCTCGAACCTTTTTTTAAGGGTTTGTTTGACGTCGGAGATTTTAGCTATTACATATCATTTATTCTATTTGGATTATTCCTAACTCATAGAGCTCTTGACTCTAATCGATGGAGATAAGATAGATGGCAAAGTTTATTTCCATATCCGGCTGGCTCAGCCTATTATTCATATTAGTTGCCCTTTTCGTCTATATTGTGGTCCCTTCGGAAACAGTAATCTCCAGTTCCTTGGCTTTAGTTGGATTACTTAACGGAGGCTTCTTTGTCTTTTCTACAAAAACGAAAATTAAAAAAGTTCTTACTGGTCGATCGGCAATGTATGGAGCTAATTCAGCGATATTAACGATCGCTTTTCTGGGAATTCTCGTATTCGTTAACTTACTTTTATCGAGGCACAATCACCGTTTTGATTTTACCGAAGGAGGAATTTATACACTTTCTCCGCAGACAACAAAGGTTGTTTTATCGTTAGATAAAGACGTAAAACTGACTGCTTTTTTTCAAACGGAAGCACCAGAAAAAGCCGATTTTCAAACTTTAGTAGATGGGTATTTAGGGCTTTCAGATAAGATCGAATTAAACTTTGTCGACCCCGATAAAAACCCCGCTATCACAAAGCAATATGGGATCAAAACCTACGGTACCATTGCATTAGAAAGCGGTCCTAATGAAACAAAAATCAATAATCCGACTGAAGATAACCTCACAAATGGTATATTAAAAATCCTGCAAGACCGGAAAAAGACGATTTATTTTTTGAGCGGCCATGGAGAGAGAAACACACAAGCCAGCGGCAAGGAAGATTACTCTCAAGCCAAAGCGGCTCTCGAAAAAGACGGGCACACCGTCAAAACATTGCTCCTTCTTCAAACAGCAGAAATCCCTAAAGATGCCGACATGGTTCTTATTAGCGGTCCGCAAAAACCGCTGGTAGATAAAGAAGAAGACTTATTGGAAGCGTATTTAAACAGAGGCGGTGCTGTATTGTTATTAGCCGATCCCCAAACCGAACCAGGGTTGAAAAATTTATTATCTAATTGGGGTATCGAATTAAGAAACGATTTAGTCATAGATCCTCTATCGAAGTTATTCGGCGGAGATTTTGCCGCTCCTATTGTCAACAGCTTTTCTCAACATGAAATTCTCAAAGACTTTGGACTCAGTTCCATATTTCCTTTATTGAGATCTATTTCAACAAAACAGGTAACAGGTATACAAACTGTCGAGCTGTTTAAATCAGGGAAAAACAGTTGGGGTGAATCCAATATTGACGAGGGTAAAGTTAAATTTGACTCTGGAGAAGATACTGAAGGCCCGGTAACAGCAGCAGTAATAGCGACAAAAATAATTAAATCGGCCTCGAATAACGAAAATGATAGTAGCAAAGAAACGGACTCAAAAGAAGAAACCAAAGAAGGTCGTTTAATAGTAATTGGCGATTCAGATTTTGCGAACAACTCATATTTTGGGTTTTCTGGAAATGGCGATTTATTTTTAAATATCGCTTCTTGGATGGTCGAAGAAAAAAATCGAATATCTATTCGCCCAAAAGAAAAGAAAAACAACCCTATCCAATTAAGTCGAGCCGATGGAACTCTTATTTTTTTAGTGACAATGATCATAGTTCCTGGAGCTACCCTGCTAGCTGGCTTTAGAACTTGGTGGAGAAGGCGTGGCTTATGAAATTCAAAGGTGCTCTGGGGATGACCTTGTTCCTAACCGCCATAGGATCATACTATTTTTTGGTCGACGTCCCAGCTGAAAAGAAAAAAAAAGAACAAAAGGAACAGTCAGAAAAGATTATTTTATTTGACGAAAAAAACACAACCAGCTTAACTCTTTCTTCAAACTATTCTAAAATTAGTTTAAAGAAAGACGGAAACCACTGGAATATTATAGCTCCCGTCAAAGCTAAACCTGATGAAAACGCGATAGCAGACTTACTCAACACGCTAAAGTCTGCAAAACATACCCGAATCGTAGATGAAGCCCCTACAGACCTATCTTCTTTTGGACTCAAAGAACCAAAACTTACACTGACGCTGGGTCTAAAAGATAAAGGCAATACTTCTATTCTAGTAGGCGATGAGTCCCCGCTTGGCTCATCAATCTATATAAAATTAGATAATAAACCGTCAATTTTATTGTCTTCTGTATCTCGAAAAGATTTGAACAAATCTCTCTTCGACTTGCGGGATAAAACCATTCTCGATTTCTCTACAGGTTCTATTACCAAAATAAAAGTAGAGCGCGATGAAACCAATATTCAATTTGAAAAAAATGAAACTGGTTGGACCGTTCAAAGCGGAGAACTGAATTCAAAAGCCGAAAAGTTTGAAGTGGACAATCTAATTAGTTCAATAAATTTGGGAAAAATTCAGTCGTTTGAAGACGAAAACCCAAAAGATTTATCGAACTTTGGGTTGGACAATCCCTTAATAAGAATAACTTTCAACGAAAAAGAGGATTCTAAGTCTCATGTTCTTTTAATCGGGTCCACAAAAGACAATTCTTATTACGCTAAAATAGGATCTTCCAAAAACGTTTTTACCATAGAAGCAGTATTAGTCGCGAAGCTCCCGATAAACCCTTTAGACTATTTAAGCAAAAAACTTTTTGACTTTGTTAAAGAAGATGTAAGCGGATTCGAAATCAAAACTCAGGAAGAAACCATTTCTGTTGTGAACAAAAGCGAAAAAGATACCGATTGGAAATTAGAAAAACCCACTCAGACCGACACCGACACCGCGACAATCAACAGCTTGTTTTTTGATCTCTCCGACAGTAAAGTCGAACACTACGTGATAGGAAAAACTGATATCCTTGAGCCTTATGGTTTGAACTCTCCAAATAGGTCTTTTACTATAAGTTTAAAAAGCAAAGACAAACAGACGTTACTCATTGGAAATGAAACCGAAGTAAAAGAAACCTTTTTCGCCGTTCGTTCAGGTGAATCGGCTATTTTCACTGTAAAAAAAGGATCGCTCGATAAAGTTTTCAGAACGCTTTATCAATTGCGAAATAAAAGTATGGTTTCGCTCAATATGGACGACGCTAAAAAAATTGAATTGAAATACGCAGATAAAACGTTCGAACTGGTCGCAGATGGCGGGGATTGGTCAATGTCCAAACCAGCGAAAACGAGCGACCTCAAATCCTTTGTAGCACGCGACGTCTTGTGGACACTCAACAGTTTAGAGTTTGCGGAAATAATCTCAACTACTCTAACGGAGGAAACTACTGGTCTAAATAAACCCAAATTGGAAATTACAATTTGGGATAAAGATAAAAAACAGCTCGCTCATCTAAAAATCGGAAATGAAACTGAAAATGCTTTTTACTACGCGGAAACCGAAGGCAAAACCTCTGTCTATAAAATAAAAGAACGCTTCCTCGATGAAATTCCAAGTAAACTCGAAGATTTCAAACCTTTACCTCCTCCTAGCATAGAATAATTAGCCACCGAAAAAAAACAGAAGAAAGTAAAAGAAACATCGTCAAACCTAAAGGTTTGGTTCGAATGACTTAATCAAGAATTAAATCGGGTCAAGACTCTCCTGAGTTTGTTTTACTCCTCCAATAGTTGTAATATTGCTGACTCGGTTTCTTCGTAATTGCCCTTGCCTAGTTGGGTATAGCGGACATTTCCTATTTTATCTATTATATATAAAGCAGGCCAATGGCGGTTGCCGTATTTTCTCCAAAGTTTAAAACCCTTGTCTTGCACAACCGGGAATGTTAAGCCACGCTGTTTAACAACCCAAGTTAAATCCTCCATATCTCTTTCGGATCCAAATTCCGGAGGATGAACGCCAATGACAGCCAACCCTTTTTCTTTATAGGTTTCGTGCCAACCTTGAACATGAGAAAATGCCTGAACGCACGAAGGACAAGAAAAGGTCCATAAATTAATCAAGACTACTTTACCGTGCAAATCCTTCATAGATCTGTATCCAGGTGAGTTTATCCAATTCTTATGGCCATCGAAATCTGGAGCTTTAAAGTCAATTTGTAAAACACGGTCTTGCTCGCCATCTTGATTTGCAAAAACAAACTCCTGAAATCCGACAATAGAACCAACTGTCCAAAAAATCACCCCTAAAACCACGCGGTTTAACACTTCGTGACTCCCTTGAGTTTAATTCTCGATCTTTATAAAAATTTCTTTAGCTTATCCTTCAATCTCCAAAATAAAAACTTGACCTGACATTAGGATTTTTCCTATTTTTTATAAATAGGAAAAATCCTATTTTTTACAATATGGGCCTATTTATTAAACTTGCAACCTTTGTAAGAATAAATATGGAAACAGGACAATATATCAATGACTTAATAATCCGTTATCAAAAAACATTTCATCGTTTTGACGGCAAATTACTGCAAGATACTTGATCATTTGAAAGGCAAACCCTCTTTAACATTGGATATTTCAATTAATTTGAACCTTTCCTTTAAGGGAACCGAACGCTTATTAAACGCTCTTTACGAGTTAGGTCTCCTTCAAAAAAATGGTTCTTGGTATCAACTACCGGAAAATATAGTGCCTTATTTAACAACCTCTTGAGAATATTCTATGAATCACTGGATGGATCTATTCTTTGATTTGCTCCCCGTGTGGACTCAATTACCAGATTTTTTCTAAATGAAAAATGATTAAAAAAATTATGGATGTTTTAGGAAACGATTCGGAATTAATATCAAATTTTACCGAAGCGATGCACAATAAAGCCATAAAAGACGCTGTAACGCTTGCTAACGAACTACCTATTTCCGACTCTGTATCAATGTTAGATATTGGTTGAAGACCTTAAAATTATTCTCTTGAATGGGCAAGACTGAACCCCAAATTAAAAGCTATGGTTATGGCTATTTCTCCCGTTTTAGAAATAACCAAAAAATATATTAAAAAATATGCTCTTGAAGATCGGGTCGATACTCGACCTGGAGACTTTAGGAATCACTCCTTTCCCGAAGGGTATTACCTATAAAGTCTTATTGGCAAATATCCATCATATTTACGATGCTGATTGGGCGCAAGCAACAGTTAATAAAGTTTTTGACTATTTGAAACCCGGAAGCAGAATTGGTATTCACGTTTTTTGTGCAGACAAAACGTCGACTGGGCCCTTAGAAGACGTTATTTTTCGCCTAAACATCGGATTGCTAACTAAGCCGGTAACGCTCATCCCGCTCAAAAAAAATTTGGTAGTTGGAATAAAATAGCCTCAATAATATACGCCACTTTCGTGTGAAGGCTATATCTTGAGACCTTGTAACTGGAACAAAGGCAGGATAGTAAAATAATACTTTACTTTCCAACAACCCAAGCGACTCCTGCTATCGCAAGACCCGCTCCTACATATCCGAAAGAGGTAATCTCTTCTGGAATGATAAAACCAAACCAACTGGTTATAGCCATTGTCGCCATGGTAACGAATGGGTTGAGGGCTGTGATCATACTAATATGACTTAGTGGAATATATTTTAATGCCTCTAATAGACCGCCATAGGCTAAAACGGTGTTCAATCCTAATAAAACCAAGAGAACCCACCCCAACCCGTCCGCATTTGCTAGCTCGGCCCACTCCATTCCCGGGATCAAAATTACTGCAGCAACCCCATAAACTAACAGGTTTATGTTTTGAGCTTCATACCGACCCGTGAGTCGTTTCATCGCTACGGCATATATTGCCCACACGACTGCTGCTAATACGATATTGCCATTTGCCACGAAATATTGCTCTGGGTTTGATGAGTGGTTTCTTTGATCCAAATAAAATAAAACAAAGCCCACTATCGCAATTCCTAGGCCTAATTGTTTTACCTTTTCAAATCTCTCTTTAAATAATACTGTTCCCGCTATTACCACTAATACCGGAGCTATCTGGATTACTACAGCCGTATTGGATGGCCCGCTTAAGCACAATCCAATCATGAAATAGTAATAGTTGGCTGCCAAGCACACACCAGCGCACAACCCCAAACCAGGAGGGTTCGTTAATATGTCCAAAGTTTTTTCATTTTTCCAAGCGAGGAACGCAAATAAAACGAAGAAAGAAAAAGCAAAACGAAACTCAACGATAGTGCCACTTGAAAAATATTCTAGGGCTATTTTAAGCAATACGGGCAATACACCCCAGAGCATGCATGTGAGCAGACCAAACGAAAGACCTTTTAAATAGTTTGCCTTAGCTTCGCTCGGGCTCATGCTAGTCCTAAATAGCTTGAAATCTGTTTAAAACTCTAGATTGCTTTGGGTTGTCGCGAAGATTGGTCAATGCGCCAAAGCGGAGAAGTTTTTTAGGAGAGTCAGTCCTAACTTTTGGCTTTTTTCTGGGTGGAATTGAAACGCGTAAATATTATCGCGTCGAATACCGCAAACAAAATCGCCACCGTAGTTTGCAGTAGCTGCAACCACATTCGGATTTTCTGGAACTACGTAGTAGGAATGTACAAAATAAAAATAAGAGTCGTCAGGAACGCCTTCAAACAAAGAGGATTCTCTTTGAAATTTAACTCGATTCCATCCCATATGAGGAATTTTTAGGTCTCTATTTTCATCAGAAAACTGAAACTTTTTAACTTTTCCCGGAATGAGATTTAATCCCGGATAAGAACCAAATTCTTCGCTTTCTGAAAATAGCAACTGCAGCCCTAAACAAATACCTAAAAAAGGTTTGCCACTTTGCGCCGACTTTTGAACGCAATCCACCAAACCAAACTTCTCAAGATTAGACATGCAATCTTTAAAAGCACCCACTCCAGGCAATATAACCGCTTTTGCATTTAAAATTTCTTTGGGATCGCTGGTTGCTCTGCCTTCAGCACCTACTACTTTTAAACCGTTTTGAACCGAACTAAGGTTGCCCATTCCATAATCGACAACAGCAATCACTTACAAGGTTCCTTTGGTCGAAGGAACTCGGTCTGTACGGGAATCAATGGTAACAGCTGCATCTAATGCGCGGGCAAAAGCTTTAAACATAGCTTCTACGGCATGATGCAGGTTTTGGTAGTAGGCGCAACCAATATGGAGAGTGATGCCACTATTTGCGGAGAAAGCCTGAAAAAATTCGGCAACCAACTCAACGTCAAAATCGCCAAGCTTAGTTTTAGGAAGATCGGTATTAAACACAAAAAAAGCGCGACCGCTTATATCAACAACGCATTCAGCTAAGGCTTCATTTAAAGGAACTCGAATATCGGAAAATCGACGAATACCTTTTTTATCACCTAACGCTTTTTGAAAAGCCTGACCTAAAGTAATACCAACATCTTCTACAGTGTGGTGCCCGTCAATTTCAATATCCCCTTTTGCCTGAACGTTCAGGTCAAAGTATCCATGACGGGATAATTGATCTAGCATGTGAGAAAGGAAAGGAATTGGGGTGTTAATTTCAGAACGACCTGTTCCATCTAGATTGATGGAAACCTTAATCTGCGTCTCCCCCGTAGACCGTTCAACTTCGGCGGTTCTACCCATTGACGATTTGCTTTACCTTTAGTGGAGTTTTTTTACCGTTTTGAGAAACGGCTTTTTTGCCGTTACTATTGAAAGTCTTCTTACCTTTCTTTGAAGCGTTATACGACTTATTATCTCGACTCAAAAATTCCTGTATGGTCTCGGTCATGCTTTCAACATCCAGCTTGAGATCTTTTCGAATTATTGTCGGAGAGCCATGCTCAACCACAATGTCTGGAACCCCAATCCGCTTAACTCTAACATTTGAGATATCTAATTCTTCTAAAGCTTCCAGCACTGCGCTTCCAAATCCTCCATGCAGAGAATGCTCTTCCATCGTAACAATGCTGCCAGTGGACTTAGCGTATTTAGACAGCATTTCTTTATCAATTGGCTTCGCAAACCGCGCATTAATAACAGCAACGCTCAAACCTTTTCTTTCTAAAAGTGTGGCTGTTTCTAACGCTGACCCAACCATGTGTCCGTAGGCAAAGATTGCAAAATCTTTTCCGTCTTTCAATAATTCCGCTTTTCCTATTTCAAGAGATTTCATCTCTTTATCAACCTTAACTCCTAAGCCTGATCCCCTTGGATATCGCAAAGCGGCAGGACCTTGATGATAAATAGCGGTTTTAAGCATGTGCCTCAACTCATTTTCATCTTTAGGAGCCATTACAACCATATTAGGCAACGTTCGCAAATATGCTATGTCATATAGGCCTTGATGAGTCGGACCATCTTCTCCAACGATTCCCGCTCGGTCCATCGCAAACGTCACGGATAAATTCATTAGGCAAACATCATGGACGACTTGATCATAAGCGCGCTGTAAAAATGTAGAATAAATTGCAGCAACCGGGCGAAACCCTTCTATAGACATAGCTCCAGCTAAACCAACTCCGTGCTGTTCTGCCATACCAACATCGATAGTCCTATTTGGGAACTCTTTTTCAAATTTATTGATCCCAGTCCCATCAGGCATAGCAGCTGTAATACCAACAATTTTTTCGTCTTCTTTTGCAAGCTCTATCAACGCATCTGCAAAAACAGCAGTATAAGTAGGATTTGCAGATTTTTTATGAAATTTCCCGGTTTCAATATCAAAAGGTTTTGCGCCATGCCAAACATACGAGTTTTCTTCGGCAACTTTATAGCCCTTCCCTTTTTGGGTAATTACATGAATCAGCGTGGGACCTTTTAAATCTTTAATCGACTCGAATGATTCGATTAATTCGTCAACATCATGACCCTCTACCGGCCCAATGTAACGAAACCCTAAATCTTCGAATAATCGACCAGGGATAAAAACACCTTTAATAGATTCGTCTATTCGATGCGCGTAATGAGAAATTTCTTTCCCGATTCCCGGGATTGATAGTAATAGTTGATCGACTTGGCTCTTAATTTTGGTCATCACCTGTCCAGTCATTATCTGACTGAGATGTGCAGATATACCTCCAACATTTGGAGCAATTGCCATTTCATTATCGTTCAAGACTACAATCATGTCGTTTTTCACATGCCCCGTATGGTTTAGACCTTCCAAAGCCATACCAGCAGTTAAAGAACCGTCACCAATCACTGCCAACACTTTATTTTTTTCTTTTTTTAAATCGCGGGCCATTGCAAAAGCTAGAGCCCCAGAGATTGAAGTTCCACCATGACCGCAATTCCAATGATCGTTTTCACTTTC
>CAWVUN010000029.1:0-9788 GCA_963932495.1 uncultured bacterium | reverse complement strand
ATAAACTTTTGAAACAAGTTGTTTCTCTATTATCAAAAACAACCCCTTCTCCAAAGTTCTTATTTAAATATTCAGACACCTCTTTTTTAATAATGGTGATGAAGATGAACCAAAGTGAAGTAGAAAACCTTGAAGTTCGTTTAAAGCAAGTATTTGAAAAAAATCCCTTTTTCGTCAATGGCATATCGCTTAGGCTCGACGCAGGTTTGGGTCTATCTATTTTCCCCGATGACGGGAACAACCTATGCGAGCTAGCAAGTCTTTCTTTGGCGCGCTCTTCGCAAACCTCAACCGAAACCCATGCTCAAAAAATTATTTAGACTATTTGTCGGAAATTTCTCTTCTGGGCTAGCAATGGACCTAGGAACCGCTAACACCCTTGTCCATACTAAAGAAAAGGGAGTTGTTTTAAACGAGCCCTCTGTAGTGGCTGTAAACGTAAAAGATGGCTCTGTGGAAGCAGTAGGTGCTGAAGCTAAAAAAATGTATGGAAGAACCCCAAATCAAGTTAACGCCATACGCCCTATGAAAGACGGAGTAATCGCAGACTTTGAAGTAACCAGTAAAATGATCAGTGATTTCACCAAGAAAACTCTTAAGAAAGCCTGGTTGATGAAACCACGCATGGTTATTGGAATTCCAACTTGTATTACTCAGGTTGAAAAAAAAGCTGTAATTGACGCAGCGCTTTCAGCGGGAGCAGGTGAAGTTTTCCTAGTTCAAGAACCTATGTCCGCGGCTATTGGAGTGGGGATTCCCGTGCACAAACCAGAAGGCAATTTGGTAATTGACATTGGAGGAGGAACAACGGATGTTGCAGTCATTTCTCTATCCGCCATAGCTTATGGAGAATCCATTCGAGTTGCGGGAGACGAACTAGACGAAGCAATCGTCCGTTATATGAGAATACAACACCAATTGAGTATTGGAGTCTTCGAGGGAGAACGAACTAAAATTGCAGTGGGCAGTGCTTACCCCCTAGTCGATAACTTAAAAACAGAAGTTAAGGGATTGAGCGTCAAAAGCGGAGTTCCAGAATCGATTACAGTCAATGACGAAGAAATCCGCGAAGCCATTAGAGAGCCTATTGGCGCGATAGTAAGTGTTGTTTTAAGAGCCCTAGAAAAAACTCCACCCGAACTTTCCGCAGATATTCACTCAAACGGAATTTATTTAACCGGAGGTGGAGCATTAATACGCGGACTCGACAAACTCATCGAAGAAAAAACTAACCTAAAAGTCTACATTCCCGATTCCCCATTAACCAGCATTGTCAGGGGTGCTGGAGCGGTATTAGACGATTTCCAACAAATGAAGAAAGTTTGTATAAATTAATCGCAAATGTAATACAATACATTATTGAAATTTACTATATAACGATTGGAAATCCATCAGCGATAGGCCGCTAATTCAGTTTATATGACGACCGAGCAAGAATCTTTTGTATGCACCGAATGCAATAAACCCACTGAAAACCGGCAAACAACAGTTGAATTTCGCGGGCAAGAAATTTTTCTTTTTGATCCCATCATTTGTGCAGATTGCTTGTTAGAATTGTGCGAGAAATATGCTGTTCCTTGCGCTAACTGTGGAGAAGCCATACCCCCTTTTTCTCAGGTGGGGGTGTTAAAAGGAAACTGTGGAGAAAAACTGTTTGTGCATATGACAACAGCTTGTAATAGCTTCGGCAGTGCTTTTCATGGGTATTTAGGCAAAGGCGAAATTCGTAATTTCATTCAAATAGAAGCGTGTTAAATCTTATGGGAATGAGCCCTTTTTATGATATGGAGGTAAAAATTTGTGCCAGAAGTTTCATTTGTAAATCAAAATAAAAAAATAACAGTCGAACCAGGGGCAAACCTGCGAGAAGCGGCTGTTAAAGATTACATAAGCATATACCCTCATGTATTTAAGATCTTGAATTGTAGGGGTCGCGGTTTATGTGTTTCTTGCGTTGTCGAAGTAGTATCTGGAGAAGTTGATCCTCCCAACGAAGTTGAACTCAAAAAATTGAAAAAAAAGCGAGAGAAAAACCCAAACCTTCGCTTGGGTTGCCAAATTACCGTTAACTCGAACTTAGAAGTTAAAACACACGTTTGAGCTTCAGCCTTTTTTAGAATTTAATTAATAAGCTTTCATTAACTCCTGAAAAAACAAAATTGTTTCTTTCTAGAAACCAATTGACAATTCGACGCCAAAATCTCACAATATTATGAGCCCCTTAACTAAGGATGACCTAAAAATTATTAGGGAGCACGCTGTTGGAGAATATCCACATGAGTGCTGCGGAATTGTATTAGGGAAAATCGGAAGCGCAGACGAAAATATTCTATATCGTTGTGAAAATATTCAAAATCGTTTACACGAAAAAGATCCTGAAACTTTCACTAGAGATGCTAGGACAGCGTTTTATATAGATCCAAAAGAACTAATGAGCATCTTAAAGGATGCTCAAGATAAAAAACTTGAAATTAAAGTTTTTTATCATTCACATCCGGAGCACGATGCATATTTTTCAGAAGAAGATAAACGGATGGCCTTGTTTGACGGGGAACCTCTTTACCCCAACTCAGATTTTTTGGTCGTTTCGGTGTACGACCAAAAAGTAAAAAAAGAAGTTTTATTTTCATGGAATGCCGATATAAAAGAATTTTCCGAAAAAAAGGATAATGTTTTGATTCAGTCCTAATTTTTCGATGGAACCAGTTTATTTTCCTTCAGAGGAGATAGAATAATGGCTTTAATGATTACTGAAGATTGCGTCAATTGCGGGGTATGCGAACCAGAATGTCCCAATGAAGCAATAACAGACGGCGACGACGTATATGTAATTCACTGGGAAAAATGCACTGAGTGTGTTGGATGGTACGATGACGCTCAATGTGTTGAAGTTTGCCCTGTTGATTGTATTCCTAAAGATCCAGAACATGAAGAAACAAATGAGCAACTTATAGAGAAAAAAGAAGCCTTGGTAAATGGTGGTTAAGTCGAAAAATAAGGATACTTTATGAGAGAGGATGTTGAAGAAGTACTAGAAACTCTCCGGCCATCTTTATTAGCCGATGGAGGCAACGTTGAGCTAGTGGCTATTGACGATGGTGTTGTGAAACTACGCCTCATTGGTGCTTGCGCTTCGTGCTCAAGCTCCATGATGACCTTAAAAATGGGAATCGAGAAATCATTGAAAAAAGCGGTTCCAATGGTGAGATGTGTAGAACAAGTCGAATGACTTAAAGCAAACTCTCCCCCTAACATATTATTAATAAGAATTTTTCAGCAATTGACTTTCAAGAAATTTCCACAGTTCACGCTTTTTTTTATCATTCTAGCACTTTTAACTTTTGTTAAAAGTGAATGGTGTTATGCCTCTCAAAAAGGCGACCAAGCTCCTGGCTTCACTTTAAAATCTCTGAGCGGCCCTAAAGTAGCATTAGAAGACTTTAAAGGCCGCTATGTTTTGGTTAACTTTTGGGCTACTTGGTGCGTACCTTGTAAAATTGAAATGCCTTCGCTTGAAGAACTCCATAGAAAATTTCCCAGTAATAAACTCGCCGTTCTTCCTATTTCTAACGATATGTTTGGCGAAAAAGTTGTTCGCCCCTATATAAAATCAAACGATTTTTCTTTCACTGTTTTATTTGATCCTACTTTAAAGGTCAGTAATCGTTATGGGGTAGTTACTCTACCTACTACTTTTCTGATCGACCCTGACGGAAAAATAATAGGAGTCTTGGAAGGAGCCGACGATTGGTCCAAACCAGAAACGATTATTTATTTTGAGGATTTGCTGAAAAAGGTTAATCCATCCACAACCAGCACTAAACCTGAACGAAAACCGATCAATACTCAGTCGGAAGCGTTAAATCTTTCAATTGACGGTTAGTAAAAAAGTATCTAAAGGTTGCACAATTTTTCTCGAAAATATGATTATTTTTTCTTCACGCCAATGTAAACCTAATGTGCTTATCATTGCGAAAACTCACATTGGGCTTATACTTTTAGCTTTATTCTTCTTCACACCTTTTACTTTTGCCCAGGAGTCTTCTTCCAAAAATCAATTGGAAGCAGATATGGTTTGGATACCCCCTGGTGGGTTCCCTTTTGGAACAAACCGCATTGACGAAGAGGGAGAAGCCTTATCTATGGGCATTCCTAAACCTTGGTTTGCAGACGAAACTCCTGAACGAACTATTTTCCTTAAAGAATTTTATATTGACCGTTTCGAAGTCACTAACCGTCGGTATAAAGTTTTCATAGACGATACTGGAGCAATAGCTCCAGATTATTGGGAAAATGCTCAAATACCAGAAGGAAAAGAAAATAACCCCATAACCTGGGTCAATTGGTTCGATTCTGCCAACTTTTGTCAATGGGCAGAAAAAAGGCTTCCAACTGAAAAGGAATGGGAAAGATCAGCAAAAGGAATTAAAGGCACTGATTACCCTTGGGGCAACGAATTTAATATAAATAATGCAAACCTGACCTTAAATGCTGGTGGAAAAACAGAACTTTTAGATGTGGGTTCTTTTCCTTCCGGGGCTAGCCCTGAAGGAGTGAAAGATTTGATTGGCAACGTCTGGGAATGGACTAACAACGATTACGCTCCTTACCCAGGAAATGCTTACAAAAGCCCGCAATTTGGAACTGGAGACAAAGTCATAAGAGGAGGCTCTGTATCTTATATTGGCCATTTTCCTGGAGCTTTGTATATAGCGGCTCTAAAAAAAATGGCTCGAAATGGATTTCGCCAGCCTGCATCTCCCGAAGATGGAGCTGAAGACGTAGGATTTCGCTGCGTTACTTCGACAAAACCAGCTTTATTTGGTTTGGCGACAATTGCTCAATCAACCTCAAATGCAACTCAAACAACGGGGTTATTTAAAGACTCACCATCTGGAGCAGCTACTTCCTCAAATCAATCTGAGGGGTTATCTGTAAATCCATTTGAAGCTCAGCCAACATTACCTAAATCCAGCATTCTTATTTTAATTGTTTTGTCGTTTATTGCAGGTTTGATGAGCTTTTTATCTCCTTGCACTCTTCCCATATTACCAGCTTATTTCGCTATCACTGCGCAAGCAGACCGAGCTCGCGTCAGTTTCATGGCATTTTCATTTTTTTGTGGGTTGGCTACGCTTTTTGTTTTAATGGGTGCTTCTGCTAGCTTTTTTGGGCAATTCTTAAGAGATTATATTTTCTCTCTTACAACTATCGGAGGATTTTTTGTAGCTATTTTTGGCATCATGACCATTTTTGGCAAGGGATTTTCTGGTGCAGACTTTCAAACTCAACCCGCGAAAACCTTCTTCGGTTCATTTTTATTTGGCGCCACCTTTGCCCTGGGTTGGACTCCATGCGTAGGCCCAGTGCTTTCTGGAATATTAATTTTGGCAGCTTCCGACAAAACTATAATTCAAGGTATGAGCCTCCTCTTCTTTTATGCCGCTGGATTAGGATTACCCTTAATCTTAATAGCTTCAATCTTTGGGCACCTCAAAAGAGATAGCCTTTTTTGGAAGATTTTAAGGGGAAAAGGATGGGATGTTCAAATTGCAGGTAGAACAATTATATTACATTCCACTAATCTCTTTAGTGGCTTATTACTAGCGGCTTTGGGTATAGCATTAGCCATGGGCTACCTAACTTATCTCAACAGCCTCATTCCGATTGAGCTTCAGATATGGTTCAGCGAAATTGAAGAAAGCTTACTAAAATCTTTCATGTAAATAAGCAAATCTGTCATTCTTTCCCATCCAGTATGGAAAACTGAGCCAAAGTTTTGTAGAATATCTAAAAAATTTTAAGGATACTTATAAAACTCCGTTAAGGAGCTTTAATACTTATTAATATCAAACTATTAACCTGCGACAACAAGGAACAACCTTATGAAAAAATTGTCTGCTTGGTGTCTGGTATTTATATTCTTCCTCGCCTCATGTTCGGGGGTAAACTCCGTAGTCAAAAAACGATGGAGGAACTCAGAAAACTCAATAGCTATTCTCGATATGACCTCGCGTGGGGACGAACTAATGGATGCCGGTGCACAAATCCATAGGTCTCTTGAAGAATCATTACTAAAAACTAATTTTATAATCGGCACCTCTGACGAATCTACTCACTACCAATTAAAATATAAAGTAATCGAATTTGACCCAGGAAGCCGGGTGAAACGATTTACTACTATTGGAGTGTTATCCAAGTCTGGCCAAGCAAATGTAAAAGTAAAAGCCGCTCTTTTCGCGGGTAAAAAGCTTGTTGGCCGCTGGGATATTGAAAGTTGGCTGAACGATGGTTTATTGGGAGGAAGTTCTAATGCGATTTTCAATAAAGCGGCTGAAGAAATTGTGGATCACCTGAAAGGCGACTATTAAATTTCTAAATTGATTTTAAAAAAAAGCGTCATTCGGGTAGTTCTTAAATGACGCTTTTTTTATTTTATAACGTGATTTTCAATACTTTATCTTCCGCAAAAAAACTTAATATACTCACTTGTTTATCAATACCCCTAATATACATCCCAATTCCCTTTGCGGTAATATTCGAGAATTTTATGGTCAAACTCTGTATTACTGATAACTTCATCTTCTCGATCAAAAAAACCTTTTCCAAAATGACCTAATGCTGTCATCGCACCTGGATTCAGAAATCGAGTTTCCACAGATTTAAAATCAAATTGAGATACGGTTTTTTTTAATTTCTCTGGCATCATATATTGCTGAGAAATCGCCAAATTCCAACCCCATTGCCCCATAGTCGGTATAGAATTTTGGTATGGAAGCGTTGAAAACCCTGCCGCTTCCAAACTTTTCTTAATACATAAAAATGCGAGAGGAGAATAAAGAGGACTTGAGCTTTGAGTTGCAAGGGCTCCATAAGGCTTTAAATGCTTCTTGGCCAGCCGGTAAAAACCAACCGAATACAACATAGACAACGAAGCTGTTTTAGGATCTGGTAAATCCACTAAAATCACATTATAAAATTGATTATCTTCCTTCAGATATTTGAAAGCATCTTCGTTAACAATTTTAACGCGAGGTTGGTTCAAAGCTCCATCGTTGGCTCTAAGAAATATTTCGTGAGTCTGTGCCAGCCGAGTCATAGCAGGATCCAAATCAACCAATGTTACAGTATCTACATCTGGATACTTCAAGATTTCGCGTACCGCCAATCCATCACCTCCCCCCAAAACCAGAATATCTTTTCTCTCTTTCACTAAGTTCATAGCGGGATGAACTAGAGGCTCGTGGTATTTCTCTTCGTCAAACGTACTAAATTGAATACCGCCATTTAAAAATAACCAATAGTTATTTTTCCACTGCGTAACAATTATTTTCTGATAACGGGTTTGTTCTTCATAGACTATTTTATCTTTATACTTATGTTGTTCTCCAAACAAAACGATAGGTTTTGCAAAAATTGCAGCTATGATAATAACTGCTAGAACAAACCCACAAGCAAATCGAAGACTAGCTAAACTTTTCAACTCGTCTGAATAAAACCAAACTAAAATAGCACCTACAAATAAATTCACGCCCCCCAAAACTATTGGGGTGTAAGTTAGTCCTAAAAAAGGTAAAAGCACAAAAGCAAATAGGCCTCCTCCGACTAACGCCCCATAATAGTCGTATTCCAACACTGAAGATATATTGACTTCGATAGACTCAAAACGGTCATTTATCCTAGCGATAAGAGGAATTTCGAGCCCCGTTAGGAAACCAATTAGGATAGAAAGTCCATAAATGACGATTCCAACTTGCGATGTGAAAGCGGCTACTGCGTAACAAATCAAAGCGGATAAAGCGCACGAAAGGGAAAGCGCGCATTCCGCTAATACGTAACGATCTAATAAGTTCTTTTTGACATTTCTTGTAAACCGACTCCCCAGTCCCATAGCAAAAAGCATGAGAGAAACAACAACAGTCCATTGAATTATGGAATTTCCAAGGAGATAACTAGCAAGGGTAGCCAAAGTATATTCAGCCACGATAGAGGCGCAACCTGTCGCAAAAAGACAAGCCTTTAAGGCGTAACTTAATTTCTTTCCCGAGAGGGTTCGGGTTTCCATGATCGTTATTTTCGCGGTTCAGTTTTCCGCTTCAAGCCGGAAACCTGTCAAACACACCAGGAAATTAGGAAGGAAGAACCAACATAAGAGCATGCTTCCAAATATGCAGCCCCTATATTAGGCTTTTCTTGATCGACCAATTCAGAGGCAAGACTTCTTCCGGGTAGCAATACCTTATCAGTGACAGCACGCGCTACCGGTAAAATAATTATTCCCACAAGTAGAAATCCCGCAAATTCTCCTAAATTAATTTCCCAAGAAACAAAATCGTTTGCTGAAGCAACTCGCAATAAATTTCCAACAGCAAGTATAGCTCCGGCAAATCCAACTCCTACAGCAACATTATTTTTTTCAATATGCTCATGCATATCGTATTGGACAATAAAATTATAGTATTTCCCAGCCGCTACCAAAACTAATTGACCTACTGCCCAAAAAACGCCTGCGGTCAAAATACTTCCCCCATGACCGTATACTGCTCCAAAAATATTTAAACCTGAAGCGATAAAAACTGCAAACTCGACAACTCCTGTGCCGCAGTTTTGGTCCTCAAGAATTTCTTTTTTTATCTGAAACTTGGAAAGGATAAACCGGTCGTTAATAACGGCAGAAACATTTAATAAAATAATGGAAAGAACTCCGTAAATTAATACATCCTTCAAATCTTGAACTAACCCCGCAGAGGGACCTTCAATAACGCCGCCAATGCAAAAGATAAGTCCTATATAATAACCGGACAACGTTAAAGCCAGAGCTGCGTTATCCTTTTCGATCAATTCTTCATTCAAATTGTAATCTTTGCGACAAAACCTAAACGCAAAATGCCCTAAAACAAATATTCCAAAACAGGAAAACAAATAAATAATTGAAGTGAGAATTTGATCCAAAAACATAGTATTATTCTGACCTCTTGGAATTAATTTCTTTCATTTCTTCTTTACTTTCCAAAGGAAGAACCACGACTCCTGAATGAATTTTTACTACGCCCAATTCGCCGGCTTTCCACTTTTTTGTTAAAAGAACTGGTAGATTTAGCTTTTCGAGCTTTTCTTCTAGCATAAAAGTCAGGCTTTGCCTTTTGGGTTATGGTTCCGTTTGTGCCATACGAATTTTTTGGTCCAAAATAGGGCTTATTATTTTGCCTATAATTGCTATAAGAATTGTAATCTCTTCTATACAATCCTCCGCCACCCCAATTCATCAAGTTTGAAATCAAAGCGTATTTGCCGTAAAACTCCCAAAAGCTACCGCCACTAGAATCTTGTCTCCAGCGACCATAATTTTGATTTCCTATATATTGATATCCATTAGGGAATGGAGTATTCGATAATTTACCATCCGGTGTCTTAGATGCTAAAACCATTCCCAAGTAGGGCTCATAGCGTTTATAATATTTCTCAGTAACCATTTGGTATGGGTGAATATCGGTGTTTTCTCCAATATCTGTTCGGTATTGGTGGAAATAACTTGGAAAAAAGTTTCCTTCTTCTCGCATATCATTAAGCAAAATTGTATATTCAGAATCGTTTATCATTTCTTTTTGTAGAGCTTGAACAGGTCCAACGCCTGAACTTTCGCTTCCACAACTTGAAATTGCCAAAACACCCAAAACAAAAAACAAGTATCTAAATTTTTTATAAATTTCGATCATCATCAATTTTTAAACGATGTAGGATCCTTAAGATTGACTCAATGAATTCATATTGCTAATAGTAATACCCTA
>CAWVUN010000028.1:0-9975 GCA_963932495.1 uncultured bacterium | reverse complement strand
AGCAAATTTTACTACTGTTTCCTGGATTTCTTGAATAGTACTTCTTATCTCGTCAGTAGACTTTCTTACATTTTCTACTAACTTTCTAATTTCGACAGCAACAACACCAAAACGTTTTCCAGCATAATCTACCCCAGACTCCTCGATAGAGGCATTAAAACCAATTAGTTTTGTTTGATTTGCTACATTATCAATTATTCCCATAACCTTGCCAATTTCTTTGGATTTTTTCCCAAAATCAACAACAGTATTTATATTATTGTCATTATGGCTGGTGATCACTTCCATTTGGTCTTTTAAAGATCTAAGAGCTTCCATTCCTTTTCAGACTCGGACAACGACTTTTCAGATGACTCAACGACAGCATGAGAGTTTCGGACAATTTGACCAGAATTTTCAGCTAACTCCTCTAAGGTAACTGAGATATCTGAAACAGAAGATGATTGTTATGCCGACAACAGCGCTTGTTGATTAACTGATGAAGAAATGTCATCCGCAGAATGATTTCAGGTTTCCGCCGTGTTAGCGATTGCATCAGCTTGATGCTCTATTGCTTTTTTTATATTCCCCACCATCTCATTAAAACACATCGCTAAGTTTCCAATTTCATCGCGAGATCGGGAACGAACGCTTACTTTTGTATTCTCCCTAGAAACTTCTTTTGCAGCATCCGCTAACTCTACAATAGGCTTAGAAAATACTTTACTTAAAATATCCGCAATAACAGCTTCCACTACAATTAATAATCCCAAAGAATTTAAAACCCACCAGCGTATTTGATTTCTAGCTTACAAAAGCTTCTTCTAAATCAATTTCTGCCATTATTGCCCAATTTAATTCCATTATAGACACTGGAGCATAAGCGTTTAATACTGAAAATTTCTATACTCGCCGAAAATATCAAATCCAGTTTCTCCCTTTAAAGCAGCGGAAGCCCCTTTAGTTTCAATTAAATTTAATCCTATCGAAGTATTCAGCTTCCTGGATTTTTCCAAAATAACTAGGTCGACTTTCAATTCTTCCAGTGCTTCAAAATATCGAGCAGGTTCTTGAATCAAAAACCTAGAGTCATTACGCATTTTAAAGTGTGAACCAACTAAATAAACTTTCCCTGAATTACCCAACTCAAATCTATTCCATGCTTTTTCGCTGGTCATTACCGAATTAATTCGGTTAATAGGAGCTTGAAAAATTAAGACTCCAATTAAAAATCCATTATCGAATATTGGAGAATAAATAAATGCGGCGGGCGCATTATAAGTAGGTTCGTATGGTTCAAAATCTTCAAAAAATAGAATCTGGCTTGGTAGAATTTAAAGCCGTTTGAATTACATGCCCTATTGCAGTTTTCGCATACGGGCCAGTCAACAGGCTAGTAGAAAAATCAACTTCTTTAAAAACAAAATATACAAGGTGCCCTAACTTGGGTTCCGCTAAAAAAATATTTTAATACCAAAATCGCCCTAAAAATTCACGAATGGTTGAGTGATACCGTTTACAAATAACAGTGTAATCGCTTGAATCCGAAGCAAAATCTAACTTATGCTTTTTTCCTATTGGATTAAGATTATTTGAGATGTAAAGAGATTGTAATACTCTAGAATTCATCTTTTTAGGTAACCAACGATCAACAGAACCATCCTCAGAACCCAAAGTATTTTCTAATTGGTATTGATAACTTTGTAAAAAAATTTTGTTTCTCTTTGAATCAAAGCTTTCTCCTCCTCCAGATTCAACTTCGAAGAAATCGTCTCTAAACTCCTTCATTGCGGATATGATCATATGATTGTGAGAAAACGTAGCAATTTGATTAAAATAACCTACTATCTGAAATTTTTTCTCTTCTCGAAGTGAAATCAACCTACTTTTGTTGATTTCCATTAACTTATCTTCAATCTTTTTATCAAAAAATAAAATAAGGCTCCTAGAGACATTAAACTCGTTATTGATATTGCAATAATTACTTTAATCCGAATAGTAGAAAAAAAACTTATTAAAGATGAGCCCCACTTTGCATTGCCATCAGGAACTACATTACTACTTGTTCCAAATTTAGTTTTGGACTGTTCCATATCACCAGGTCTCAAACTATTTTTTTATCGCCGATCCACTTTATATAATAATATCTAAGTTCATTCCACACCAATTTACATCTAGAGTAAAGTGCCACAATCATAATATGATCGTACTTAATAGCTAGCACCAAGTTTGCCACTGCATCAAAAAATAAACGCTACCGAAAGAAATATTCCGAGCTAAGGAATATTTTTTATGAGTTTAATCTGTGAATTTTAACAATTAGATTTTCTGGGCACAATGCTAAACAACGCATGATAAAAGAGAGTTGTTTTTATCTTCAGGTCTATTGACCCATTTCGAGGAAACCAGTTTTGCCACCTTTAGAAAAAATGGCTCTATCCGGTTGAATTGATTGGAGTGATGCCCCTGCAAATGATTCTCCCACTTTTAACTTCAAATTATCTTTCTTTGGGGTGGAGACAAAAATGTAATTCGCAGGATTACCTTCGCTGAAAAAAATTATTCCCTTTATCTTTATGGAAGATAAATATATGGAGCTTAGCCTCTTTGATTCAGAGGCTATTCTTTGTGTTAAGTTATTAATTTGTCCTTCGTCAAACAAACTCAAAATTTCTTCTCCAGGGAGCTCTAAGTTTTGTTCTAAACTATTCTCAGGAATTGCCAGTTTATTATCTAAAAACACACTCTCCTCTTTAATATTTTGGCCTAAGTCTAAAACGTTTTCTTCTTCAACTTTTATATCAGGGGTTTGAGCAATTATCTGAGCAGGAGTCTCCCGTTCTTTACGGAGATTAATGAGCCTCATTACTTCTGCAACTTTCACTTGTTTAGAAACATCGCTCTCCTCAGTTTTCACCATTGCGGCAGGTTCAATTTGAATCGATTGAGTAAATCCAACGACCTCGCTAGTATTTTTAATTCTTTCCCCTCTAATTTGCCTCATCGAGATTCCAGAGACCGAATCTACTTTAGGAGCATTTACTCTCTTAGAGTTAGAAGCTTCTGAATTATCCAATAAATGATTCAAAGGTAAGTGAGGGCTCAAGTCTTTCTTTATGGGTTTAAAGAAAAAAAATAAGACTACTAACAAGATCAAGAATGAAGTGCCAACACTAATGAATATCACACCTCTTTTGCTATCGCTCACCCGAAATATAGGCAAAGCCGAACCAAACTCCTCATGTAACGCCATATCTCGCACATCAAGATTTTGCTCGAAAACACTTTTTTCTTCTTCAAGTTTCTTTAGAGTATTTAAAATGGCACTCATAAATAACCCTAACGAACTATTAGTCGAGGAGTATTATAAATTTCCAACAAATTATACAAAGCTAATTTACTTTCATCATCAAAAGAACCTTCATCCTTAATTCCATACTTTCGTTGGAATCTCTTAACAGCCTGAATAGTTTTGGGACCATAATTGATTGCCTCCCTTCCTTTGAAAAAACCAAGAAGCCTTAAATTCTTTTGCAGCCAAATCGATTCTTTACCTTTGAACCCTTTGCTAAAATCATCTGGCAAAGACTCAAAGTCTCTCCATAGAATAATAGCTTTATGATTCCAAAGGGAACTCACAGCAGATAAAGGCATTTCAATTTTATCAATTGAGCCAAAAGTCCCAAACTTACTATTAGAAGAAATCAATGCTAAATATTTCGTACCTTGAGCGTTCGGCAAGCTTATCTCTAAAATTGCAGGATAATTTAACGCGGCTAATCTCGAAAAGCTCCCGCTAAACTCGTAAAAAGATAACCCAAAATCCGCTTGTAAGTTTTCAAAAATAGTTCCATCAAATCCTGTCAAATTACCAGGATCGACCCCCCAAGTTTCTAAAACCCACTTAGAAGCTTCTTCTCTACTTTCTTCTAATGACAAGCTAGACAAGTAAGTTACCAGCTTATCAGCCTGTGAAATTTCTAATAATTGAGGAGAATCGAACTCTGGTATTACTGATTTAGGCATAACAGGGGTAACTAATGCAACAGACACAGGCTTATTTTGTTTATCGCTTATAGATTGTTTTGAATTCTGTTCAGGAATATTGAAATCAGGTCGAATATCTCGTGGAATAATATTTATCGCCGTATTTAAAGGATTCTCGCGAATGTACTGACTAAAGTCGTTACTTACAGAATTATTCTGGAAAGAATCCACAAACTGAGGAATCTCAGCTCGGCTCGCAGCAAATGTCAGAAACCCAGCAAGGAGTAGCAATGGAAATAAAGTTTTACTAATTCTTATAAAACTTGTTTGAGGCAAAGCAAAACCACCAATATCCTTTGCCGCTAGACGAACTGTTTTAGCCGTAATTTTTTTTGTATTTAGGGTATAACCAAGAAGTAATGATCTATCAGATAATACATTGATCATCCGCGGAATACCTTGTGAATATCGAAAGATTAAATCCATTGAGGATTTAGTAAACCTAACTTTTCCTTTACCCAGGGCGACATTCAACCTATGTTGAATGTATCCTCTAGTCTCCTCTTGATTCAGAGGAAGCAATTCCCATTGAATTGTAATCCTCTGCCTAAGCTGGCGTAATTCTTCTTTTTGTAGAATCTTATCGAGCTCTGGTTGACCTATTAAAATAATTTGAATTAATTTTTGTGTATTAGTCTCTAAATTGGAAAGCAAACGTAATTGCTCTAATACTGGAGTTTCTAAATCTTGAGCTTCGTCTACTATTAATACTACTCGTTTCCCTTTTTTTCTTTCTTCCAATAAAAACTCGTTCAATATATCGGTTAATTCTTTACGGCTAGAGCTTTCCGCAGAGACTCCCAGTTCTGAATTAATCGTTTGAAGTAATTCAATTGAATTAAGGCATGGATTAAATATATAGGCTATATTAAATCCTGAATCCAGTTGACTCAAAAAACTTCGGCTAATAGTAGTCTTACCTGTTCCCACTTCGCCAACAATTTTAAGAAATCCGTTATTTTCTTGTAAGCCAAAGACTAAATGGGCTAATACTTCTTTATGCTTTGGACTGAGGTAAAGGTATTTGGGGTCGGGAGTAAGATCAAATGGCTTTTCAGAAAAACCAAAATAATCCTCATAAATACTATGCCGACTTTTATTGCCGCCAGTAATTCCACTTATACGTGAAACTGGAGACTTTGGCCCAGCATACGGGTGGTTCGTCGCTAAAGAAGCTTTAAAACCAAATACGCTTTGATCGTAAGCTTCTCTTCTTTGGGTATTAGATAAAACGGAATAAGCTTCTTCTGCCAGTGCAAGTCTGTCTTTAGAGTCTTCCAAAAAAGAAGTCTGTCCAGAGCGGCCCATAGACCACCTCTTAGTAAGAGCTCGAAAAGCTTTTTCAATCTCAGAGCTAGAAGCGTTAAGTGGAATCCGTAAGACTTGATAATAATCTTGGTTTTGAACTTGGGTCATAGACGATAGGAGTTTTAACGGTTTTCTCAGATCATAATTTACTTTTGAGCCTCCACAGAATATCAAATAATCCCTTAATTTTCAAAGAGTTTTAAAAGTAACCCTAATAAACGGTATTTTTCTGAGGAAAAGTTAGTTTTTTATTACTCAATCTAATAGCAAAAATCTCCAGTCTATTGTTTTCCACACATCGACACTCCAAATCACAGACCAAACAACGTCTAATTTTCTTTTTTAACCTAAAGCATAAAAAACTTAACTATCAAAGCCGATAAAACATAATAAAATTGCCTAAATCCAACTCAATATATTTTGATAAATTAATCAAATAATAAAGGTAAAATCATTTATGATATGATTTTACCCACCAAATAAATCTCATTTGCCTAATGTTTTTTTTATTATAAAAATAATTCTTAAGCTTTTACCTTTTTATAACTCTCTAGTCTTCGAAATTATTTAGATTTCTTTTTATTTAAGGAACCAACTCTAAATATAATGAACCCAACCGTGTTTTCAATTATAAAATAACTCTTACATAAAATTTTTGCTGCGGTTTGTCTCAATAAATTATATACCTATCTAATTCAGGTCATTTTTTAAAAATTTTATTGAGAAAAGGTCTTCTCTAAAAAAATTATTAATCTTCATCTGATTTTGATCTAGTGAAGTAGATAAAAATAAAATTTTAGGCATTTTCTATGCGAGAGTTTCCAAAGCAACAAACCCCTAACTATCAATATTTTCATAAAGTTATTTTCAAATCTGAGCGACTAATGCTCGATGAATAGAATCAAGTCAATCTTTTTTTAATCGGACCTAATCATAGCTTAAAGCAAGCTGAAGAAATTCCCGCAGAAGACACTAGCAGGCATATCACCATTATTTGATACCTTGCAGCAATAAGCGGAGAAACCCCTGATAAGATTTGCCCAGCCATCATTCCCGTTAGAAAAACTAAGCTAACAGCCGAACAAAGAATTTGTAATTAGAATAAGACCGGCCTGCAGAGCGATAGATCAGGCTTAGATGTACGACACATTCCTGGTCATTTATGTCTCCATTCTTTTAGCAACAACTAACGCTATTCATAGTCGTAGCAACAATCATTACAGCTAGAGGTATAAAAAAACGAGGCGACTATCAGGGATTAATCGAAAGAACTCCTTGTGTATCATTAAATAAATTAATTCCGCCGCCTAGTGCTATTGAATAAAGGGCTTTTGAGTAAAAGAATGATCTAGAGACTTTCACTGTCCTCAATACAATTCAACTCACGGTAAAAATCATGACGGATAGAACTGTTATGACGATCTAAGAGCTATCAGACTTAAAAAGATAGGTAAGAAAATAACCAATTATAAACTGCTGTCCCAACATTCGAGCAATACCATAAAGCAATTCCTTGCCTTCTGAAAACCATTTATGAATTATTATTAGAACTACGACAACAAGTATAAAAATCAGGGTCAAATTTTCTATTGGTATTTCGTAAATTGTGGTATTCCTATTAAAATTTAGTATTTAATTAAATAAAAAGGACTATGTAATGGACAAGCTTGAAGCAGTGCAAAAAGTACTAAGGTTTAGTACTTCCACTCTAGAATGGGCCGAAACCAAAAATATGTATTTCGGAGACTTTGACCCACATAATGTTGAAGATTATGAATCTGGGTTTGCAGAAATCGCAGATGAAATAATCAAAAGAGGGCTCGACGAAGACATACTAGATGAAGATGAGTTTGAATTTTAAAAACCTAATACTTTCATTCTCCATGAAAACCACAACACGACCTACCTTTGCCTCATAAAACCTCCAATAACTGATAATAAATCATTGTTTGAAATCGAAAATGAAGCTTTAGGTTTCATTCATGCAAACATTGGCGGGTCTTTATTAGCATCCTGAGGACTTCCCGAATCCTTAGTAGAGCCTGTCAAATTCAATAATGACCCGCTTTCCGCAAAAGAATTTCCTAAAGCAACTGGAATCGTTCACAATGCCGATCGACTAACTTACGATCTGGAACTTAGGACAGGTAATAATGAAGTAGTCTATCCAAGCACGGAAGAAAAACTATTCAGCGATATAGATATATCTGAAGGTCTTTTCGCTTTCATCCATATAAAAATTGTCGGTCAAATGGACGAAATCGTAAGAATATTTTTAGGCAAATAAACAAAATTCTTACTCACTCCTGTTCTTAACTATCATCAATCCTCTATATTTCTTTCTTTTATCCAAAGCCCTACCTTGACACCGAAGCACGTAAAGCACCCCCCCACAATTACACAATCTAAAATTTGCTTTATTTTGGGATTAAGTTCCTTCATTCCGTAATAAACTAGACACCATATAATTATTAAAACGTAAAATAAATAGGATGGATTTTTTTTCAAGCGACACGCTTTACAAAAAATGGAAACTATTATGAGACTCTTTATCCTCAGTTAAATCAAGATGTACGCCCAAAATAATAAACCACACTCTAGCAATATATTTTATAATTTCTGCTGTCTTCCCGGTCGACAACACTCAATAATAATTCTAACCTAATTTAGATCTAACCATAACAAATGTCGGTTACCTTCCTCGGAGATAGTAATTTCCGTGAAAAAAAAGTTGACCTACGTCTGCATTACAAATGCATCAAACAAGCCCAGTTTTTATGCCATAAAAAACTTAAAAATCCAGAAAGTGTTGCCACCCTAAAGATTTTTTATACCACCGCTAAAAACAATGCATGGATTATGTCACAATCACTGATCATAACTCCATAAATGACGATTTAGAAGTTGCTCAAATCTCTTATGTTTTCATTAGTTGCGAATTCACCGCTAAATTTCCCGAAGAAGATTTTAAAGTTCATACAGTGGGATTGGGTTTAACTGAGGTAACCTTTGGAGAAAAAAATTAGTTAAGACAAAATGATACGACTTTGTCTATTTCTTTTGATCAAAAAAAATTGTCCTTCTCATAGCTCATCCCGTCTTCGCCTATAAAGGGAAATTGACCTTAGCTAAGTTTGAAAAAATGGTACTACTATCTAATATTTTGAAGTAATTATTTGAGAGGAAATTGTTTCTCTGTTGAGCTAATAACAGTTTGAATAATATCCCTAGAGCTTAAGCAGGAAAAATAACGATACAACTCTGAGGATACCGGAAAATAATAAAACTTCATAACAAAGTTTATTCCAAATTCACTTGTTAATTAATTATGAAAACGGAATTAATACCTATAAATTCTCCCATACCCAAAATAAAATAAATTGAGCATAAGCTCCTATATCAAATTTAATTTCTTGATGAAAAATCTTGAGTTTTTTCTATTTTTCCTCAAAGGGCTTATCCATAATATAAGTTAATTCGACTCTATGAAAATATGTTATTCTATCGGAATAAGAAGGCTTTGATCTCCCAAACTTTAGTTTTTTTAATATCCGCACTTTTTATATCCTTTATCCTCGTATATAACTGATGTCTATTTATTTTCTCAAGTTTTTCGCTTCCTTAATTTTAGTTCCTATTATTTTTATTATTACTACCGTAGAAGCTCAAGCTTATTTTGACCCTGGCACAGGTAGTCAACTACTACAATTATTGTTGGCGAGTTTGTTTGGAGCTTTATTTACAATAAAAACATATTGGGTGAAAATAAAAAACTTTATTAAAAAACCTTTTAACAAAAACCGCAAAGAAAACGATGGTTGATCGGATTAGTCCAAGTTCCTTTAGAGACCCAATGGGGTTTATTTTTTTCAAACAAAAGACTTGTTATCGCCAAGTAAGCCCATCTTATAAAGAAGACTATGAGTGTCTGATGAAATCAGGTCTTTACAAAAAGCTTACAGAGGCGGGATCGCTAATTCCTCATAGGGAAGTAGAACCAAGCTTTTCATGGACAGCCGAAGCTTACAAAGTTCTCAAACCAGAACCCATTCAATTCATTTCTTATCCATATGAATGGTCGTTCAGCCAGCTTAAAGACGCTGCTTTAACCACATTGGCGATACAAAAAACAGCTCTCGACCATGGGATGTCATTAAAAGACGCCAATCCTTATAACATACAATTCTACAAAGGAAAACCAACTTTAATTGACACATTATCGTTTGAAAAATATCAAGATAAAAAACCATGGTCCCCCTACCAACAATTCTGCCAGTTTTTTATTGCCCCTTTGGCTTTGATGGCTCATGTTGATATCAAGCTGAATCAGCTATTACGTGTATATATAGATGGTATACCATTAAATTTGGCTTCCACTTTACTCCCATGGAAAACTAAATTTAGCCCTACTTTATTTATGCATATTCACCTGCATGCAAAATACCAAAAAAAACATTCTAGTAATTCTTCTAACGTTTCCACTAAAAAAGCCTTAGGAATTAAATCTTTACTAGGGATGGTGGACAACTTGGAGTACTGTCTAAAAAAATTTAAATGGAAGCCAAAAGGCACTGAGTGGGTAGATTATTACACTGAGAATGAACATGCCTCAGATTTTTTGGAAAATAAAAATAAAGTAGT
>CAWVUN010000027.1:0-10089 GCA_963932495.1 uncultured bacterium | reverse complement strand
TAGTAAATTTAATTGTTCATTTTTTTTCAGAGATTTATAAGTTTGGATTTCATTGGAGTTCCAAATTTTGAGTTTTTTGATTAAGCATGTTAAAATGTGCATAATACTTCAGTTTCAAGTCCGCAATAAAGGGTATTGAAAGCCCTAACATAAAATCATGGGCTTTTTTTATCTACCTTAAATCGTTGTAGCCTTTCATGCAAAAAAAATACACATCCGAGCTTAGCTTCTTATCTAATTTTGAAAGAGGTCTTGATCTTGCTGAATGCGATCTAGATGAAGTTGAAGAACAGTTTATTAAGTTACTAAGTCTTGATAATCTTGATAAACAGGTAAGAGATAATCCTTCTTTGACAGAAGCTTTAGAAATAGTTATTGAGGAATCCGTTGCGGAAGCATATGAAAACGATGTCGGTTCCGATAATTGCCATCTATTTTTGCAAAGAATTCTTTACCACATCAATCGCATGAAGTTGTTCTGGTATGACAATTTATCCAATTACAATAATGAATGTTCTCCATATTTATCAGGAATACGAAATAGAATTGAATTTGCTTGGCAGGAGTGGGAAAAAGAACAATTGAATGTAAGTGGTTTGGACGCAGAAAATGTAGAAGTTGGTCTTAGAAAACGAGCTGGAGAGGACCTGGAACCTGAAGCAACTGAGACTGATATCTATTTTAGAAATAAAATGACTGAAAAAGGATATCGACGCTTACTTGCAATCTCATCTTTGGATGGTTTGGTTGAAGCAAGTCAACTTTCTAGAATGATAGGTGGAGTTGCTAACGAAGTTCAATCTATGTTAACTAGATTGTTGATTGAAGAGTATGGTGCGGGGCGGTTACCAAGAAAACATTCTTCATTTTTTGCGGAAATGTTATCTGAATTTGGAATGGAAACTGCACCCGAGGCCTATTTTCATCTAGTCCCATGGCAAGTTTTAGCTAATATAAATCACAGCTTTTATCTTTGCGACCGTAATCGATATTTCCTTAGTTATATGGGAGGACTATTGTTTACTGAAGTGTCAGTCCCATTTGCATTTAATAATTATAAAATATGCGCCGAGCGTTTGAAGTTTTCTGAAAAAGCTCATGGATATTGGGACTTACATATTAAAGTTGATAAAATGCACGGGCAATGGATGTTGAACGATGTCACAATTCCACTAATTAATAATTATGCGGATTATGCATGGGAAATGTTATTCGGATACGATCAACAGAAACTAATTAGTTCTCGAGCGGGTAAAGCTGTTGTTCGTGAGGTTCGAGGAGCTGATTTAGAATAGATAAAACCAAAATTTTTAAAATGCCCTCTTCAACGTATTTGGTATAATTTTAGGAACAGGGTAAATACAGGTGTGAGCTTTTAATTGCTTTTGTCTTAAAGAAAAGAATTACGCTCAGAGTGTTTCAAGCCATTGATTGTAAGCGGTGTTGTTTTTTAAATTTTTAAGATCTGGATCTGTATTTAGTGTTTGAAAATTTTTAAAGCCTAGCTGTACAGACTGTTGGAGAGCAACTTTTCCCAATTCTATTTGGTTGGTTAGCGAATAGTAGCAAGCTAAATTATAATAGAGAGAGGGATTATTGGGTTGGAATGTTTTTAGTTTTTGAAGAGTCTGATATGCCTTATCGTAATCCTCAATTCGAAAATATGCGACACTGAGATTAATGTAAACTTCGAATATTTTTACGTCATGTTTTAAAGCCATTTGGTAATTTCCTATGGCTTCTTTCCAATTTTTTTTTGTCAATAATTTATTACCTTTGTTATAGTGAAATATCCCCATTCGTCGTTGATTTTTTGGGTCGGAATGATCGAAATTATGTTCCAACTCTAACGAAGAAACATTATTAGAAGTATCGTTTTTATGATCGTCATGTGAATGAGATTCATCATTATGTGAGCCTTCCATACCCTCGGAACCTTCGGATTGAAGATTGGAGTTTTTTGATCTATCAAAACTAGGAGGATTAGAAGCGTTAATCGATTGATTTTTAAAAAATTGAAGCCCTGCTCCGATTAGGATGAAAATTGCTACAATACTAAAAAATATATTTTGTATTTGGTTTTTATCCATTTTTTAATTTGTCTAACATATCAAATAATTCACTATAAGATCCTACCGAATCTGTTTGTTTAATTTGAGCACCATTACTCCATAAATTGTAGATTTTTATTTCTGGATGTGCCACTGCTATTTCTTCAATATTTCTTAAATAACTATATAACAATTGATTGGATAACACTTCATTTCCTTGCGAATTTGGAATAAAGGTTCTTTTAATACGTTTAGATTTTGCAAGATGCTCTGAAGCGACGGTTCTTTCTTGTTTTACTAATAGCATCAACTTATCTTCTTGAATAGAATGTCGTGCATAAGTCCTATTACCAGTAAAAGCACAATCTTGCCCGATTAAGAAAATTGGATTACATCCCATTTGTATAAGGCTATCAAGACCAAAACAAGAGACAGAACCGCCAGCAACGGTTGTTCCTTTTTCTTCAACTAAGGCTCTATCTTCTTCTTGGAAAGATTCGTGCTTATACGCAACAAACTTTTGGCCTTTACTATTAGCTACTATACGAGCACTCGCTGTTGCGAGATAAACTAAATTGATTGAGGTTTCTAAATGTTCGGCAAAAAATTCGAAACTATTATCTTGTGGGTCTAAAGAAAAAACATAATCTAAGGGAATTTGCGTCTTTGCTAATATCGGGAAAGCGGTGTCTACACACGCTAATATAGCCAAATTATTTATAGACTTTAAATAGGGGAGGGCATTATCCAAAGAAGGGCCTGCGCTTATCAAAATACCAGGTTTGCCCTTATGTGTTTCTTTTAGAGAAATGATCCCATCGCTTTTTGAAATTGTTATTTTGTTGAGCGCATAATTTTGATTTTCCAGGCTTCCAAAAATAAGAGGCACTCGTCTTTCCATTAACAAAATTTCAAGTGCATTGGCTATTTTTTCAAAACCTTGAGGCAGACATTTTAGAGAGGGATTATGGACTAGAATGTCTACTTTGTTTTCGTTGCTTGAAATTCCCAATCGAGACATCTGGCTGGAAATCTCTACTGCAGCTGCTTGCTGGTTTTGATTAAATATTAAATGAAAACGAGGGTCTTTTAATATTTGAGTGTGATCTATGGCACAAAAGGAGGCTGAGATTATTTCCGAGTTTAAGTCAATAACAAGGAGGGAGCCTTTAGGGCCTATTCGTTCGAGTATTGCTTTGATGTGGTATCCTAATCCAAATCCGTATAAGAAGACATTATTTCCCTCTTGAGTTTTTTGGGAAAATGTAGCTGCTTCTTTTTGAGGGTCATAAGCACTATGAATTAACAGGCGGTTATAACGAAGTGTTTGGCTTCCAGTCCGAGTTTCCTCAATGGAAATAGCTTCGGAAATCTCATTTTTAAGCTCTTGGGTTTCCGGAAACCGGGATTGGGCGATCTCTATATTGCGGTCGAAGTAATTTTCCATAGTCTAATATTTACCACATGCCAATCGTAACATTATCCTGATATAATTCTGGAAAAATAAATCGTATCATTTCAAATTTATCGCTTGATAGCGAATAAACATTTTTAGTCTATCTGATGAAAAAAGAAAATCGAATTCGAGTTTTATCTGAGGAAATGGCAAATAAAATTGCTGCTGGCGAAGTTATTGAAAGACCCGCTTCTGTTGTAAAAGAATTATTAGAAAACTCTATAGATGCTGGGTCTACGGAAATCACTTTAGAAATAGAAGTTGCGGGGAAAGAGTTAATCAAAATATCTGATAATGGATGTGGTATGACTGCTGATGACGCACAAATGGCTTTTCAGCGCCATGCGACTAGTAAACTTTCCGAAGTGTCAGATTTGGAGGCAATTCAGTCGTTAGGATTTCGTGGAGAGGCTCTTCCAAGTATTGCTTCGGTTTCCAAAGTACTATTAACAACTTCACATGATGAAAATACCTCGGGCTATGAAATTACGGTCGAGGGAGGAAAAAATATATCAAAACGAGAAACTGCGCGCCCCCGTGGGACTACATTTGAAATTCGGGAGTTATTTTATAATACTCCGGCTCGTCGGAAGTTTTTAAAACGTGACTCCACGGAAGCGTCCCATATAGTTCAATCGACTACTCAGCAGGCGTTAGCGCATCCAGAAATTGATTTTAATTTAATGCACAATGGCCGGAAGTTAATTAACGTTCGAAAATCGGAACAATTTATTTATAGAATCGCTGAGCTCATGGGCTCTGATTTGGTTAAAGAGTTGGTTCCTGTAGAACTTTCAGATAATAGTTATCGTATAGAAGGTTATGTTTCTAATCCCGTATTTACGCGTGGAACGCCTTCATCGCAGTATTTCTTTGTCAATAATCGTTTTATAAAAGATAAAGTTGTTTTACATGCTATTCAACAAGGATATAGCCACTTGTTGCCTAAAGGGCAGTACCCAGTAATTTTTTTGTATCTCAAGATGGACCCGCGTCTAGTGGATGTAAATGTTCATCCAGCTAAAGCTGAAGTTAGGTTTGCATATCAGCAGGATGTTCATCGTTTTGTTAGTGAGGCAATTCGTACGGCTATTGCGCATAACGAGCCTATAGTTAAAATGCCTGAAGAAGAGCAATTTGTTCCCGAAAGCTCTTCTTTAATAAATGGAAATACCCAAGAAATTGAAAGACCTTTGGTTCCAAATAGGGGCAGTGATGAACCTGTCGAACCTTTTTGGTCGGGCAACAAACCTATAAATGTGTCAAAGGAGAATTTGGATATATTTTATTCAAATACCGAGTTCAAGCAAGATGAACAGCATTTATCATCAAGCTCAAAATCATGCTCTGGACAGAGGGTGGTTTTTGATGGGAAGTTGATGCCAGTTTCTAGGCTCATGTACTCAGAGTTTGAGCCGCTAGGTCAACTAAATCAGTCTTTTATTATCATGCAAGGGAATCAAGGAATTTTAGTAGTGGATCAACATATTGCTCATGAGAGAATTTTATATGAGCGGTTTCGAAATGCGGCTCAAAAGAGAGCAATTGAGGTTCAAGCATTGCTTTTTCCTAAATCCATTGAGGTATTGCCAGATGAGGCTGAAACGTTATTACCTCATTTAGATATGTTGAAAGGTCTCGGGTTGGAGTTAGAGTTTTTTGGGGTAAATGGGTTTTTACTTAGATCGGTACCTACTATATTGAAGAAAGACGATGGAGAGAAGTTAGTAAGGGATGTTATTAACGAACTTCAAATTAATGGAAAAATAGACGCTATAGATGATAAGTATGAAGATTTAGTTGTGATGATGTCTTGTAGAAATGCAATCAAAGTCAACCATACCTTAGATATGGATCAAATTAGAAAACTACTTTATGACTTAGAGCAGACAGAGATGCCCTATACTTGTCCGCATGGAAGGCCAATTTCTCTTTTAATAGAAATGGATGGGATATTGAAAAAGTTCCTTAGAAAATAAAATCTTTTGGGCAATTAATTTTATGTAGTAGCTTTTTATGGCAAAAAAAACGGCGAGGGTCAAACCCTCGCCGTTTTTAATTTAGACATTTTATCTTTTATTTTGGGACCACATTAGAGGCTTGAGGACCTTTTTGGCCCATGCTTTTTTCAAATGAAACCTCTTGGCCTTCTTTTAAAGTTTTGAATCCTTCTGATTGGACTTGGGAAAAATGTACAAAACAATCTTCGCCGTCTTCAGACTCGATGAAGCCATACCCTTTGCTCTCGTTAAACCATTTTACTTTGCCGTCTACCATCATGAACTCCTAGTTTTGTGCGATTAGTTTTTAATCTTAATCAAAAACATTACCCGCTACTTTTTAATTTTGATTGGTTTTTATGTTTTTTAGCGAATCGCTCAGAAGAGGTATATAAGCAGATGCTGTATATCTTTTTTCTAAAAGGTACTGCTAAATAATCGATCAATATCCAATCATTCCGATAGAAATTTTAACAAAAAAGATAAGCCATGTCAAATTCCCGTTATCTTAACATTTTGCACAAGCCTGTATTTTAATATGGGAATTTTTTTCTAGTTTTGCGAATTTTTTAGGGGATTGAAGATCTTTAATTCTATTTTTAATCAAACATTTCATGTCTGTTAGGTATTTTTTGAGAGTTGTTGAACCCATTTTTCTAAATAGACTAAATAGTTATTTCTCAATTAGTTCAGTTTTGATTAAAATATTTTTCATAGAATCTTTCAATGCTAGTTTTGTGTTGTCTAAGCTTTTTTGAAAAGAAAATTTTTTTGGTGTTCTTTTTATGGAATTTTCTTGAAAAGGTTGTCAAAGTCTTTTAAAACTAATGGAGATTCAATTAAACGGTCAAGAGAAACTTTAGTTAATTGAGAAACGTTGACCAGTACTGAAGGGGGAGATTCTCTTTCACCTGATTAGTATTGTACATAAGTACGATACCCAATATTTAATGTTTTGGAAAATTTAGCTTGGCTTAATTTAAGAATTTTCCGAATAAACCTTAAGTTTTCGGGCATGTGGGTCATTCCAAGGCAAGCAGTATCAAATAAAACAATCTTGAAACCATCCCAGAAGCATATTTGACTTTAAATGTTAGGGTTAAAGTTATGCTAATTCAATTCCGTTTTTTCTTAAAAACTTATACGCTTCTTCTATCCAGTGTCTTTCTTTTTCAAGCTTATAGTCAGGCAAGTTTTTAGAAGTGCCAATAATACTTTTCATACAACTGATAGCTTCTTCGTTTTGCCCTTTTTTTTCTAGCAATTTTCCGTAGTGGTAATAGGCTTTAAAAAATCTGTAAGAATCAATTACTGATTTATAGGCTTCCAACGCTTTTTCTTCCAAGCCTGCTAGTCTATAGCATTCTGCTAGGCCAAAAATAGCGTTGCCATAATCGTATTTTTTGTCTTCTTTAACAAGAGCTTGAAGTACTTCTGCGGCTTCTTCAAACTGGCCTAACCCATGAAAGCTTTTAGCTAAGCCATATTTCGCGTCTAGCATTTCAGGGTCTCTTTGGATTGCTTCACGGAATGGTTCTAAGGCGCGGTCATACTGACTAGTATCAAGATATATTTGGCCTAATTTTTCATAGTGATAAGCTTTGTGAAATTTACCAATGAGGTCTTTTAGTTGAATCGTTTCGTCAGTTTCAACTTCTTTTGCAGAACCGGTAACTAGTGAAAGCTTTCTGCCTTGTCCTTTATTTTTAACCATAAAGTAATAAGCCACTGCTCCCACCGGGAACAAAAACAACATAATAACGATCCAAATAAAATGTTCTTTTCTGGATAAACAATCCATACACATCCAAACCATAAAAACGAAACTAACTATAATAAATAAATCCATGTGTCTTTTATATTGGGAATTATTATTCGCAAAGTCTTAAAAGAGCCATTAGGCAGACTTAACGATATTATTTTCAGCATCTAGCAAAAGTACTTTCGGTTCAAAGTCTTTAGCCTTCTGATAATCCATAATACCATAAGCAACTATAATGATGCGATCATAAAGATGGACAAGTCTAGCGGCAGCACCATTGACTGCTATAGTTTTACTACCCCGAGTGCCCTTAATAGCATAAGTGATAAACCTTTGACCATTATTTACATTAAAAACATGGACTTGTTCGTTTGGAAGGATACCAGCAGATTCCATTAAGTCTTCGTCAATCGCAATACTTCCTTCATAATCAATTAGTGTTTCTGTTATCGTAGCTTTGTGTAATTTAGACTTCATCAAGTTAACTTGCATTAATTTCTCTCCACAAGGCAATTATCAATTAGTCTTGCGGTTCCAACCTTAACTGCTAAAGCGATTAATGTTTTATGATTAATTTTTTTTTGTTCTAAGAAAGTTATAGGGTCACAGACTGAAATATAATCAATTTCGGTTACTGGTTCTTTAGAAATGATTGATTCGATCTCCTTTTTTATCAAGGTTGCGTCAAATTCTCCCTGCAAAACAAGAGATTTTGCTTTTAGTAAACCTTTATTTAAGGATAAGGCGGATTGCCTTTCTGGTTCTGATAAGTAGGCATTTCTGGAGCTCATAGCTAAACCGTCTTCTTCGCGGATTATCGGAATTCTCATTATTTCAACGTCTAAATTTAAGTCTCTTGCCATTGTTGAAATTATTTCAAGCTGTTGCCAGTCTTTTTCTCCAAAGTAGGCTTTTTGAGGCTGAATAATATTAAATAGTTTTAGTACAACTGTAGTTACCCCGTTGAAAAGAATGGGGCGAGATTGACCGCATAGCCTTTTTGAAATTTCGTTAACAATGACACTAGTTTTAAATCCTTTTTGATAAAACTCATCCCTTTTGGGCATAAAAAGAAAGTCTACTCCCTCTGCCGCAAGTTTCTTTTGGTCTCCATCCAGGTCTGAGGGATAGGAATCCAAGTCCTCGTTGGGGCCAAATTGAATTGGGTTTACGAAAATACTAGCGATCGTAACTTCGTTTTCTTTACGGCATTGACGAAATAAATTAAGATGTCCTTCATGAAGAAATCCCATAGTCGGTACTAAGCCAACAGATAATCCTTGTTTTCTCGATTCAAAGGACAGGTTTTTTATTTCTATTATTGAATTTATTATTTTCATAAATATTCCGAAATATCGGACTTATTTGGGTGTCTAAACGATATTATTAAAAACTTAGTTTTATTAAGTTAGAAAAAATTCAAAAAATCAATTTTAACAATTTTTAAGACTGGTTTTGGTTTTCTACTTTTTTAAGCGACTCATTTTTTAAATAATAAGAATTACTTTTTGTTGGAAAAGATCCTGATTGAACCGATTTAATATAATCATTGACAGCTTCTTGAGCCAGAAGGCCTAACTCAGCAAATTTTTTCACGTATTTAGGTAAAAACTCTAGATTAAGGCCGAGCATATCTTGAAGGACTAGAATTTGTCCGTCGCACTGAGTGCCGGCTCCAATCCCAATGGTAGGAATTTCTAAGCTTGCAGTGATTTCATCTGCTAATTCCATAGGTATTCCTTCTAATACGATAGAAAAAACACCTGCCTGTTGTAAGCTTAAAGCGTCTTTTTTTATTTGACGAGCGGCTTGAAAGTTTTTTCCTTGAACGCGGTATCCCCCGAATTGATGGACCGATTGGGGGGTTAGGCCTATATGCCCCATCACGGAAATACCGGCGTCTATAGTGGCTTGTACTCTTTCTATCATTTTATCGCCACCTTCAATTTTTACCGCTTCTGCTCCGCCTTCTTGAATTAAGCGTCCAGCATTTTGGATCGCGGATTCGTTAGAAATTTGGTAGGACATGAAGGGCATATCACCAACCAAAATTGGTTTTTTAATTCCTCGTCGAACGGCTCTTAAATGATAAATAATATCATTAACTGTGACAGGTAATGTGCTTTCATAACCTAGTGATACCATTCCGAGCGAGTCGCCAACAAGAATAAGGTCAATAGGAAGCTCACTTAACAAACAGGCAAAGGTATAGTCATATGCCGTAATTGCGGCGATTTTCTTACCTGTTTTTTTACGTTCTATTATTGCGGGGATTGAAATTTTATCCATAGTTTTATAAATGTTAGAACAAAAAAAAACCGCCCACAGGCGGTTTAGACAAAAATTCTCTATGAATTCATATTTATCCGCTCTTGGCCAATAGGTCCAAGGCTATGGATTAAAAAAAGACTTTAGAGAACTCTCGTCTCGGTCCTGTTAGGATCCAAGCGGGTTGTAATACTCACGACCCATTTTATGACTATTAACTTTAATAATCAACTGATCTAAGTCGCCTTTTTTTTCGACGAAGTCTATTTCGTTAGTGTTGACGACCAAAAGTGGCGTATCTGAATAATAAAAGAAAAAGTTATTAAAGGCTTTATTCACAGAATCTAAATAAGAAAAATCTAAGGTCTTTTCATAATCGCGACCTCTTTTTTTTACTCTTTTCATAAGCGTTTCAGAGCTAGCTTGTAAGAAAATAACCAAATCTGGTTTTGGCGTTTTTCCCTTTAACATATTAAAAATTTGATCGTAAAGGTTCAGTTCATGAGGTTTTAAATTCAAGGAAGCAAATACTCTATCTCTTTGAAAAAGATA
>CAWVUN010000026.1:0-10172 GCA_963932495.1 uncultured bacterium | reverse complement strand
CATTTGTTTGGCGGCTTCTAGGAAAATATCTGGATGGGGCTTTTCTCTAGGAGCAGATTCTTTTCCTAAAATGATTTGGAATAAATGCTCGGCAGATTGTCCTTTTAGGATGGAACGGATGTCTTTGGTCCATGATCCGGAAGCTATGGAAATAGAGAAAACTTTTGATAATCGTTCGACTAATTCCGTAGCACCTGGGAATAGCTTGATAGTGCCGCTTTCACAAAAACGCGAATAAACTTCGAATTTTTGTTTACGCATGTCGATAGGGTCGGCTTTTAACTTTAGATTATGACGTTCTACTTCTCCAGCAATCCCCTTACCTTTGGAAGTAAATTCGACCCAGTATTCTTCAGGATTTAACGAATGGCCATAACGTTCAAACATCTCGTTATAGGCTTTAAAGTGAAAAGGTTCGGAATCGGCAAGCAAGCCGTCAAAGTCAAATATAATGCCTTTAGAGTTTTTGAAGAGATCGGAAGACAATTTAACCTCCTCCCTTTATGGTTGCTATGGGCGTGTCTTCTCGCAAGGTTTGGTTTAACCGCTCGAACCTAAACCAATTACTTTCACGGTCCCATGACCAATAAATAACAAAGGCTCTTCCTTTAACTTTATCAATATTTAAAAATCCCCAGAACCGGCTGTCTTGGCTGTTTTCACGGTTGTCGCCCATCATAAATAAATGCCCTTGTGGAACGATAATGGGCCCAAAATCATCGCGAGGCGATTGGAGTTTATTTCCTGCAGGGTCAATGTGAATGGCGTAAGGTTCTTCTACAGGTTGATCGTTGACATAAAGTTTTTGTCTTATTAGCTGTATTTTGTCGCCAGGAACTCCGGTCACTCGTTTAATGAAGTCTCGGCTTTCGTTTTTGGGATATTTAAAAACAATTATATCGCCTCGATTTGGATCGTGTGGAAATAACCGGATATCGGGAAACAACTTAATACTGGTAAAGGGAATCTCATTGGGAATATGAATGCCATAAGTAAACTTTGAAACTAAAATATGGTCACCAATGAGCAACGTATTTTTCATCGAACCGGAAGGAATCTTGAAAGCTTGGACGATAAAAGACCGTATCAACAACGCTATGATTAGAGCAAAAATGATCGCTTCAATATATTCTCTAGCGACGCTTTTTGGTTTTGGAGTATTTTGTGGGCTGTTTAAGGCCTTATCGGTATTATTTGCCATCGGTTCTTAATACAGATAGGAAAGCTTCTTGAGGGATTTCGACACTGCCAACTTGTTTCATCTTCTTTTTTCCCGCTTTTTGTTTTTCCAATAACTTTCGTTTTCGAGTGATATCGCCGCCATAACATTTGGCGAGCACATTTTTTCTAAGTGCTTTCACAGTTTCCCTCGAAATGACTTTGCTTCCAATAGAAGCTTGTATCGCAACTTCAAACATTTGTCTAGGAATTTGGCTTTTTAGCTTTTTTACAAGCTCTCTTCCTTGATAGTAGGATTTGTCTTTATGGACTATAGTGGACAAGGCGTCGACGGCTTCTCCATTAAACCTAATATCAAGTTTGACCAAGTCCGAGGTTCTGTAATCGATAAAGTCGTAGTCAAACGAGGCGTACCCTTTCGTGGTTGATTTTAATACGTCGTAAAAATCCAAAACGATTTCATTGAATGGAAGTTCATACTCCAACATTACGTTGGATTGGGTTAAGTATTCCATTTTAGTTTGAATGCCGCGCCGCTCTCGAGTCAAAGACATCATAGACCCAATATACTCTTCGGGAACAATGATGGTACCTTTCACAAAGGGTTCTTCCATTCGCACGATATTTTTGTGTTCGGCTAGCTTCGACGGGTTTTCAATTGTTTCAACTTTACCATCTTCAGAGACGATTTTATAAACGACGGTAGGAGCAGTCGTTAATAAATCTACTTTATATTCTCTTTCCAACCGTTCTCGGACTATTTCCATATGCAATAGTCCAAGAAAACCACAACGGAATCCATATCCTAGAGCTGTTGAAGTTTCAGGTTCGTAAGTAAAAGATGCGTCGTTGAGCCGTAGTTTTTTTAGGGCGTCGCGTAGAGCTTCGTATTGGTCTCCAGCTATTGGATAGAGTCCGCTGAAAACCATAGGTTTCACTTCTTTATAACCCGGCAATGGTTCAGTGCAAGGATTCAAAATATCCGTTATTGTATCGCCAATGCTAGTTTGGTCGAGTTGTTTAATTCCAGCAATCATGTATCCCACTTCACCAGCGATTAAAGAGTCTTGTGGGGTTTGAGCTGGGGAAAATACTCCCAATTCTTCGACAATGAACTCGCCTTCGTTTGCCATCATTTTTATTTTGGTTCCGACGCGAATGGTTCCTTCTTTAACTTTTATTAAAGTGATAACTCCACGGTAGGAGTCGTACCAGGCGTCAAACAACAAACTTCGAAGTGGTTTTTTCTTATCGCCTACGGGAGGAGGAATTATGTGGCGTACCGACTCCAATATTTCTTCAATTCCAATGCCTTCTTTGGCACTGGTTAATACGGCTTTATCCGCCTCAATTTGTAGAACATCTTCTAGCTGTTCTTTTACTGATTCTGGGTCGGCGCTGGGTAAATCGATCTTATTTATAACTGGAATGATAGCCAAGTTATTTTGCATTGCCAGGTTCAGATTGGCAATTGTCTGCGCTTGGATCCCCTGGGTCGCGTCGATTACTAATAAAACGCCTTCGCATGCAGCAAGACTTCTGGATACTTCATAAGTGAAGTCAACATGACCAGGAGTGTCTATCATGTTGTAAACAAACTTTTCTCCGCTTTTAGTCTCACACTTCAAGGAAACGGTTTGGGCTTTAATCGTAATCCCCCGCTCCCTTTCGATATCCATACTGTCCAAAACTTGATCTTGCATCTCCCGTTTGGTAAGAGCACCGGTGGTCAATATTAGCTTATCGGCAAGCGTGGATTTACCATGATCGATATGGGCAATGATAGAGAAATTACGGATGTTTTCCTGATTCATACTGAATATACGAGATTATTTTATGGCCTAATAATTTGGCCATAAGTATTTGATTCGAAATGAATTCCAATTGGGCTTTCCCGAAGGAAAAGGCGGGAATTTAAGCTCGACGGATGCGAAAAGAAAGGATATCATGGTTATTTCTAAACGCAAACAACTTTTATTTGGTGCTTAATCCAGCCTCTGTCAATACCGGATTATCTTTAGTCGGAGTAGCCGGTTCTAGTTTTAATTTGTTGATATATTCTTTCCATTCTTTGAAACGGTTTTTCATTGCTTCATAATCCCTGTCGTTGTCGATATCGAGCGCTGGGCCGGGATGCGGAGTTTCCAAACCAGTAAAGTGGGTTTTCAGAATGGATGAAATACATTTTTCAAACTCCAACTTTGGTGTCCAACTCCTAAAAATTTTTGTTAACCAGGGCCAGTTACGCTTTGAAAAGAAGGAAGCTAACTGCAAACCGATATAAAACTTCAAATTGATAGAATGGCCTTTGCCAATAAGCGATAAACCAAATAGAAAAACGTTTTTGATGTTTCGTTGGTATCGATATTGATACATTTTGCGGATGTATTTTCTGTTCAAAATTTTAAGTGGTTTTACCAAGTGTAAGTTGTTAATCCGGTATTTTTTATCTTTAAGATGGAGGTATGCCATCTCGATCCCGAGTTTGCCGTTTCTTGGGTAAAATGGTTCGAGCGTTTCTGATGCAGTCAGTCCCAAAACTTGGTCGTAATTTTCAATGTCGCTTTTTTCTATAAAGTACTCCACCTCGTGAGGAGCTATCAGTGGAGAATCGCAAGGGACGATCAAAACGGCTTTTTCTTTATGTTTGGAGTCTTCTAAATTGATTTCGTTTTCGTTGGCGCCAATAGTCTGCAAAAATGTGTTCCAAATGTTTTCAAATAGGTTGGCATATTGCTCGACTAAGTATATGGGTTTTGGGTTTTGGGTATCGATGTCTGATTCTTCCAACATCTTTGACAGAGAATCTTTGGAACCCACCACGTAAATTTTGTCTATAGATTCAGACTGTTGAAGGGTTTCCAAGACGTAATTTATGATGCATTTTCCATCAATTTTTAGGAAAGCCTTATGCTGATTATAAACTTTATAACTAGATTCGCCTTCACCCGCGACTAATATCGCATCAATTTTCTTTGGAGTATGTTCTGAACTCATATACGGGCTTTGAAATCCTTGAAAACTTTAAATAGATAAAGCACTCTATTGGTAATATGATGAATTAAGTTTTGAAAAAACGATTATAACAAAAAATGAAGAAGACCTCTAAAAATTGCCAAAACCTTAAATATTGAACTATTTAAGTAGTCAAAAAAATATTTTCAAAAGCGCGAGAGCCACTTATTGAAAGTTTTTTGATTTTGACCTTGGTTATCGAACTTCTTTTTAGTAGAATTTTACCCTTCAATTTTATTGTGACTTATTATGCCACAAGATACTTCGATAAAATATACCCCTTTACATTCTCTTCACCTAGAGCTGGGAGGGAAAATAGTTCCTTTTGCGGGCTGGAGTATGCCAATCCAATACGAGGGACTTATCCAAGAACACCTTGCGGTGCGAAATAGCTGCGGAATTTTTGACGTTAGTCATATGGGTGAAGTGGAAATAACCGGAAAAGACGCCGAGTCATTTATTCAGTCATTAATTACCAATGACGTGACCAAGTTGGAAGACGAAGCGATTTTGTATTCGCCGATGTGTTATAAAAGCGGCGGTGTGGTCGACGACCTTCTAGTCCATCGAATGTCTCAAGACCGCTTTATGTTTTGTATCAACGCTTCTAATACAGATAAAGATTTCGACTGGATTGTGAAAAACTCTAAATCCTTCGATGTAAAGTTAGACAACTCCAGCGACCGAACTGGGCAGTTGGCAATCCAGGGCCCTAAAGCAGAGGCTTTGTTGCAAAATTTGACATCTGTTTCCCTAAAAGACATTGGCTATTATCATTTTAAAATTGGCAAAGTGGATGGAGCAGAATGTGTTGTTTCTAGAACAGGGTATACCGGCGAAGATGGCTTCGAATTGTATTTTGATTCGGCGAAGGCCGAACACTTATTTCGAAAAATAATGGAAGTTGGTAAAGAATTCGATCTTCAACCAACGGGATTGGGAGCGCGAGACACTCTGCGATTAGAGGTCGCCTACCCACTTTATGGTAACGAATTGAGTGCTGAATGTTGTCCATTGGAAGCAGGATTGGGCTGGACGATAAAAATGGATAAAGGCAACTTTATTGGTAGAGAACAGCTGGCAGCAAAAAAAGAAAAAGGGTTAGAGAAAAAGATGGTAGGCATCAAACTTCTCGATAGAGGAGTTCCAAGATCCCATTACTCGATAACCAAAGATGGTAAGAAAGTAGGCGAAGTGACCAGTGGTACATTTTCCCCTTCATTGGGAGTTGGAATCGCTATGGCTCTCGTGAATAAGGAATATTCTAAGCCAGGAGAGTCTTTGAATGTAGAAATACGAAAACAATCGGTTGCTGCGGAAGTTGTGAAAATGCCGTTTGTCCCGAGAAGCGTTAAAAAATAATAAACTGTTATTGGACTTTAGTAGTCCTATTAAATATTTGGAGGTTTTATGAGCGTTCCTGAGGATCTTTTATACACCAAGGAACACGAGTGGTTGCGAGTAGAAGGTGATACCGGAGTAGTAGGGATTACCCAATTTGCGCAAGAACAGTTGGGTGACGTAGTTTTTGTGGAACTGCCCGCCACCGATGCCAAATTAACTAACGGCAGTAGCTTTGGCGTGGTTGAGTCGGTAAAAACGGTTTCGGATTTATACTCGCCTATAGATGGAACAGTCGCGTCGGTGAATTCGGCATTGGAAGGAAAACCAGAAAGAGTGAACGCAGATCCTTATGGCGATGGATGGATAGTTAAAATTAAAATAGGAGATCAGGAAGAATTTAAAAAACTCCTTTCTCCTCAGCAATATCGCGAGTTAATAGAAGAAGAATAGGTGAAACAGAACGCCCATGCGCTATATCCCGCACACCGAATCCGACATTAAAAAAATGCTTGCCCACATCGGTGCCGACCGCATCGAAGATTTATTTCGTACTATTCCAGAGCCGTTGCGGCTGGAAAAGCCTTTGGCTATTCCGGAAGCTTTATCTGAGTACAAGTTGATTGAAAAGATGAACGGGCTCCAGAAAAAAAACTTGGACCCAGAAACCTTTGCCGTATTTTTAGGAGCTGGGGCTTACAGTCATTTTACTCCGGCGGTTGTTTCCAACATCATTTCCAGAGGCGAATTTTCTACCAGTTATACCCCATACCAACCAGAAGTCAGTCAGGGAACCCTGCAAGCCATTTTTGAGTTTCAAACCATGGTAGCTATGCTGACCGGAATGGAAGTCGCTAACGCGTCCATGTACGATGGAGCGTCCGCTGTTGCAGAAGCTGCGTTGATGGCGAACCGAATAACTAAAAGAAATAAAATATTGATTTCCAGCGCAGTGCATCCGGAGTATCGCCAGGTGGTTAAATCTTTTATGCGCGGAAATGGGATGGAGATTCAAGAAATTCCTTATAAAGAAGATGGTAAAACCGACCGCGATTATATCGATAAAAATGTCGACGATTCAGTAGCTGGGGTGATATTGCAGTCGCCGAACTATTTTGGCGTTATTGATATTCTTGATGGGTTAAAAGAATCGTTAGAATCCAAAGGAGCGTTGTTGGTTGCTTGCGTTACCGAAGCTTTATCATTGGCGATTCTAAAGCCCCCGGGGCAACACGGAGCGGATATTGTTGCTGCGGAAGGGCAATCCTATGGGTTAGCCTTATCTTATGGTGGTCCATACGTTGGACTGTTTGCGTGTAAGCAAAAATACTTACGGCAAATGCCCGGACGTGTTTGCGGAGAGACCGTAGACCAACAAGGAAGACAAGCGTTTACATTGACGCTTTCAACTCGAGAACAACACATACGCAGGGAAAAGGCGACTTCCAATATCTGTACTAACCAAGGGCTCTGCGCTTTGGCCGCTTCGGTTTATTTAGCGGTGATGGGGAAGAATGGATTGAAAGAGCTTGCTGAATTGAATTTAAAGAAAGCGCATTATTTGAAAACCAAACTTGCTAAAATTCCAGGTTATAGCGTAAAGTTTTCGGGCGAAACGTTTAACGAGTTTGTGCTGGAATGCCCTAAGCCTGCTAAGGAAGTCCAAGGAGCTTTATTGGAACAAAACATTATCGCAGGTGTCCCTTTAGGCGGAGATTATACAGAGCTAGAAAACGGACTTTTGATCTGCGTCACGGAAACCAATTCGGTAAAAGAGATGGATTGCCTCGCCACCGCTCTTGAAAAACTCTAGTAGGCTTGTATAAGCTCGGATCCCTATAAGGCGATTACGTTGCGACTTGGGAGGTTGTAATGGTGAGTTTTACCTATGGGGCCTACTATGATCATTGATGATAAGTACCGAATTTTTCGTAAATGATTTTATTTTACAGTGATTATTTTTTTTAGGATATTGTTCTCAAAGACTTGTTTTTCTATCAGCTTGTCATTTGAATCATACTTTTTTGCAGTGCCGTTCATTTTATCGTTAGCATATAAAAATATAGTTTTACCACCTAATTGATCATAGGATGTCGCAGACCCTTCGCGTTTTCCATCGACGTAAGTCAACTCACCTATTAATTCACCTTGAGAATTAAATTGGTAAGCGGGGCCATTAATATTTTTACCTCTAAGAAAAGAGATACTACGTATTCCCCCGTCTTGGTAGAATTCTAAAAAAGGTCCTTTAATAATTCCTAGATCAGCACTTAAGATAAGATGTGGGTTGCCATTTTTGAAATACTTTTTAACGGTGCCATGAGTTTTATTTCTATAATAGTTTGTCTTTTCTATGATGAGGCCTTTTTCAGAATAAAACTTAGCGATGCCATGTTCGTAGCCAGAGACATAAGTGATATTTGCTTTGAGATTTCCGTTTTCATAATATTCCTTCCATTGTCCATCAATTTTTTGAGTACACCAATCGAAATGGCTGATACACCATTCTTTTAAATTAAATGTTTCTCTTAATTTTCCAGATGGATAATATAATTTGACTGGTCCCTTCGCAGTACTACCATCAAAAATTTTTTCTTCCTGTAAGTTTCCATTTGGATAAAAAACTTTCTTTAGTCCATTAAACTTAGCATTGGTCAGGGGTTCGGAGAATTTTAGTTGGCCGTTATCGTAAAACTTTTTAACATTCCCGTTTAGGATTCCTTTGGTAAAGCTTCCTTGAAAGTTTAACTGTCCATTTTCGTAGTAGGTGGATAATGAAGTAGGTAAATTATTAGAAAAATTTTCAACCATCTTCAGTTTGCCATTAGGATGAAATAATTTTGTTTCACCTTCCAAACGTCCATTTTTATAATTCCATTCCCCTAATGGATTCCCATTTTCGGAGAGCTTTTTTATTTTTCCTTTAGGTTTTTTAATTTTTTTTTCAATTCTCTTTTTCGAAAAAATATTCTTTTCTAAATCTATCGAAAACCGGCTTTTCTCATCAGTTTTGTATTGATTCAAAAGAGGTGAAAAGGTTTCCACCATTATTTTTTTTTGTTTGGGGTAAAACTTGAGTAGTCGCAAGAACCCATCGCCACCGTTTTCGTCAAACTGATAATTGGTTCCTATTTGAAAAGTTGAATTTCCGTGGTCTCCTTTTCCAATAAGTTTCCCAGGATTCTTCGCGTGTCCACTGAAGACAAATCTAATATTTTTATGTTTGCGTGCAAATTTTTCCCAAATATCTTGGCCGTAAGGGTCTGCTAATGTATCTTTTTTTTCCACATATTCGTGAGTTAGAAGGATGATTTGTTTTTCTTTGAATTTTTCCGCAATTTTATTGGCCCAGGCTAATATGTTATCTTTTGGACGATGCTCCAATGCGAGCACCATGTACTCCACTCCGCCTAAGTTAAAAAAGTGATAGCTGTTTTCTATCTCGCGTTTACTGGTTTCACCAATAGAAAATTGAAGTGAATTGTCTTGAAATACATCTCCAAACGAAGACATTGCTTGGAATTTTTTTAAAGGAAAATTTTTATGAAATAATTCACGATGGTCGACATTATTTATCAGGTGAGGGCGTGGAAGTTTCACCCAAAAAATGTCGTGATTACCTATCGTTACTACATAAGGAACGATTCCATCTAAATAACTAAAGCTTTCATGAGCATTTTTATAAAGAGACTCTCGACTTTGTTCGACAATATCTCCTAAATGCAAAACCAATTTTATGTTGAGATCGTTTACATGACTGGCAATCCATTGTGTTTGTGAGTCAAAAATATGAGTTCTACTTCCTGCTTGAAGTTCATTATAAAATTGAGTGTCTGGCAATAAAACGATTGTAAATGGATCTAATGAAGAAGTACTTTTCTTTGAATTCGCGATGTTTGGGAACGCAAGGATTACGTAAAACGCAAGAAGGGATACAGAAATAATAAATTTATACATTAATTTCCAAACTCTTCTCATAAATAGAATTACTCCTCAATAAAAATTGAACATTTTTTTTGATTTCGAACTAGGTTAGTTGTTTGAATATTAATGGATACGGTCTAATAAATCCATTAGTATTTTATTTGAGTTCCTATTAAGCGGGCCAATAAAAGTTAATGGGGAGAAGCTATTTTTAAAAATCGATATTGCCAAAGCTCTAAGTATGAGTAATTGCTTTGTGACTTTATGGGGCTCTAAATGAATCTATTGGTTTTATTTTATCTTTAATAATGATGATCCTAAATTGAACTTTTTTGAGGCTAACCAGCGAGAATTTTCTTTACAACGACGCTAGCGAGTTTGCCGTCGAACTTACCGGCATATTTAGTTTTCAATTCTTCCATCACCTTGCCCATAGACTTCATCGATTTTTCATAGTTGGATGCGATGTCGTTTAATATTTTGGTCAATTCTTCTTCTGATAACTGGGTCGGTAAATATTTTTCTAGCACCTTCTTTTCATCTTCATAGCTGGTTCTTTTATCGTTGCCGTCGGGAATCGCTTTTAAGGTTTCGTCGATATTTTTTATAAAGGCTTTGACTTTGGCTACGGTTTCTTCTTCGGTGGTTTCTCGGTTGCCATCATTTTTACCTATCATAAGCGTTTCGGAATATAAGGTGCTGAGTAAGCTTGC